>CBFDBN010000045.1:0-15224 GCA_965603055.1 uncultured bacterium
CTGCACTCCGTTCCGTTCGAAATGACAAGAATATCTTAATTTTGCAGAACTCTAAACATTTATTTGAATGGAGTATGTCATGCAAAAGCATGCAACAAAATATTATACGCGTGAAGAATATTTAGCAATGGAAGATGCTGCTGAATATCGGAGCGAGTATTATAAGGGTGAATTTTTTGCGATGGCTGGTGGATCGATTAACCATAATCGAATTGTTGGAAATTTATTTACAAAATTGAATTTGGCTCTTGTTAATAGCAAATGCGAAGCCTTCATGACCGATGTTAAAGTCTGGATTGAACAAAAAGATTTATTTACCTATCCTGATGTGATTGTGGTATGTGGGAAGCCACAATTCTATAAGGGCCGGGATGATACTATCACCAATCCCATAATCATTATTGAAGTCCTGTCCGATTCGACCAAAAATTATGATCGTATTGAGAAATTTGAATTTTACCGTACCCTTGCTTCTTTTGAGGAATATATTCTAATCGATCAATATAGAGTCCATGTTGAACACTTCTATCTTGAAAGCAAGGGAAAATGGATTTATACCGATAATAATAATCTGAACGATGTTTTAAGATTTAACAAAATTGAATTCCCGGTTTCATTAAAAGACGTCTATAATCGAGTCGAATTTAAAAAAGAAGAAAAAAACGAATCGATACGACCTTCATTATAAATAATCTCTTCAACTATGCCAAAAAAAGAAAATTTACGAGTCATTATCTCTGGCGGGGGAACCGGCGGTCATATCTATCCCGGGATAGCAATTGCCAACAAATTAAAAGAGTTGCAATCCAATATTGAAATTACTTTCGTTGGTGTCAAAAATCGGATTGAGACGAAAATCGTCCCCAAGGAAGGTTACCCGTTAAAGACCGTTTATGTCAAATCGTTTCCCAGAAAATTCGGGATTAAAACGATTAGCTTCTTTTTCTCGTTATTGATCGGCTTGGTGCAATCGATATTTTTGCTGCTCCGACATAAACCTCAAGTTGTGGTTGGTACTGGCGGGTATGTCAGCTACCCGGTTGTTTATGCCTCCCGATTGCTCGGTATCCCTACCCTGATTCAAGAGCAAAATAGCTTTCCTGGAATAGCTACCCGTGTTCTGTCTTCAAAAGTGGATGAAGTTCACCTTGCCTTTGCCGAAGCGGTTAAATATTTGAAAAAGGTTAAAAATAAAGAAATAATTAAAATTACTGGCAACCCGATTCGACTCTTTTCAGAACGAATTGACCGATCATCAGCGCTGAAGAAATTTAATCTTGATGATAACAAACGAACCCTGCTCCTGTTTGGCGGAAGCCAGGGTGCTGCATCATTAAACCAGGCTTTGCTTGAAGCATTGCCCGGGCTTTCAACAGATGTTCAAGTTATCTGGCAAACCGGGGAACCAGATTATGAACAAATTCGGGCTGGTTGTCAAAAATTTTCTCACAAAATATATGTTCAACCTTATTTTTTCAACATGGCTGAAGCTTACGCAGCAGCCGATCTGGCGTTCTGTCGGGCTGGTGCGATTACGATAGCTGAACTGGTTCAGGTCGCGGTCCCGGCGATTTTTGTCCCATTGCCTCATGCAGCCGAGGGACACCAAAAGAAAAATGCCCGGGTTTTGGTCGAAGCGAATGCCTCAGAAATGATTTTACAACAGGATTTAACCGGGTCATTATTGAAAGAAAAAATTGAACGACTGATATTCGACGATAAAAAATTGAATCAGTTCAAACAAAATCTTAAAAAGTTTCACCATCCCGATGCGGCGGGAGAAATTGCCAGACGAGTTATTCTGTTAGCCACAAAAAATAGTTAATATCACAATGAGCAAAATTTGTGCGGTTATTCCTGCCTTCAATGTCGAACAAACCATTTCAACTGTTATCACCAAAACCAGCCAATTTATTAAACCGGCCAATATTATTGTCGTCGATGACGGATCTTTTGATAAAACGGCTGCAACCGTAAAGAAGACGGGAGTTGTCGTTATATCGAATGGAGTTAATCGAGGCAAAGGATTTTCTCTCAAACAAGGATTTCAATATGCAATCGAAAACGGTTATGAGGCGATTATTACCCTGGATGGAGACCAGCAGCACGATCCGCTGGAAATTCCACAATTCATTGATTGTTATAGAAAGACTGGTGCCGATCTTATCCTGGGCGACCGTACCCACGATTTCGCCACCATGCCATTGGATCGGCAATTTAGCAATAAGATGACCTCATTGATAATTTCTCTTTTGACCGGGCAGCGGGTAAGAGACAGCCAAACCGGTTATCGACTCATAAAAACAAAAAACCTTAAAAGAATCAATTTAATCAGCAATCGCTACGATACTGAATCAGAACTCCTCGTAAAAGCGCTTTTAAATAGCTGCAAAATCGCCCACGTTCCGATTAAAACAATATATAACGAACAACCAAGCCATATCCATCGATTTGTGGATACATTACGATTTATGAGAATTGTGACCTTGAGCTTAATTCAAAAAGATAAAGGAGTTGAACCTTTGAAAGATTATTTCCCTTCTCAAGACTGAGCGATCGTGTCATACCCAAAATTTAACTTGACAATCTGTTAAAAATATTGTAGATTAGATCGATTCTAAAAATGACACAGACAGGAAATCGCCCGGTCAATAATTCACGATAGCGGTTACAAAAAATTGTTTTTCGGACAATCATTGAGGTGCGTTATGAAAGCAACATTACAAACTATCATCATTGCTATTGTGGTGATGATAATTATTTTGACCGGGGGCACTGCACTGGGACAGCTCGATGATCGTTTTGGCGCAAAAGGCGTGGAAGGGACAATGTACCTGGGGCAAAAAGGATTGGATTGGTACCGGGATTGGGAAGATTCGTACCTGCCGGGCAATTATCCGCCAGCCGGGAAAAATAAAATCTGGACGGTCGGCAAGATTGATTACCGAACTGATGACCTGGGAATGGATTATAGATGGCTTATTCTTGAACTGCTGGAAGACACAGATGTGGATTTGTTGCAAAACTTTTTTAATCTTTGCCTGGCTATTGTTGATACTAATATTATACCGATTATTGGTGATTATTGGACTGAAAATCGTCCCTTATTGGAAACTCAATTGGAGGATACGCTCAACAATTTTACCTTTAAAGAGAAGAAACTTGGAATCAAATACCGGGCAAGATGTAAGAAAACAGATGTATCTTTTCAGGAAACGCTGCCGGAATTTGTTTTGACGGTTAAAGGAGATACCATAGTCGTTAACACCAGTGTTGTGGCTGATTGGAAAACACATATTTATATTGAGGCATGGGTTTTAAATCCAAACCCGTTTAAATGGCGCTATCACTGGAAGGATATTGGCGATGCCGATTGCAAGTTTCAAACGACGATTGATATCTCCGGAGATATAGGTCTTGAGGGACATGGCAGAGATCGGTATTTACAAATTAAAAAGATTGTTCCCAACTCGAAGACTGAATCTGACATCGACTGGTCATTGATCGGAATCTCATTCTCATGGGAGGGACTTTCCAATACCATTGAGGATCTTGTTGATGATGAGATTGAACAAGCAATCGGCAAAGCGCTCAATAAAAAACCCATTACCAATCCTTATTATTTTGTAGATTTTTTCAAACCACTTTTTCCCGGGGGAATTGTGCCAACGCAGCAGGAAATTTTAGATCGGATATGGGATGAAGAGCAACGCTATATCACAAAAATTATTGAAAAAGAAGGATATGAAGGACAATATTGGTCAATCGGCTACGAGCCGAACTGGTTTCCGATGTTGAAACCGGAGCAATATGCTGAATTTTATGTTAAATATTATCGATTGATTAAAATTTTTAACACCACTGCCAGGATTATGGGACCATCAATCTTTTTAACAGAGGCAATCGAACAGCCAGGAGAAGTTGCCTGGCTTTTTATACCAGAATTTTTTCATGGACCACTGGCTGGAATTGAAAATGAATTTAAAAACCTGATTAAATCTTACTTTGAATTGGCAGACAGCAAAGCCTGGTACAGCGAATTTATCAATCATCTTCCCACAGATGTTAAAGTGGCTATTAATGATTTTCATATTTATCCCATGAATGCTGATTTTCAAACTGTTGATTGGGACAGTCTTAAATTTCTCATGGATGATATGGCAATGTTCATGCAAAATGTGAGCCTGGTTGATGAGGTATGGATTTCTGAATTCGGCAACATCGATGGAAGACGATCTGAAGCTGAGGTAGCGGATTTGTGTCGGAATTTTTGTCAATATTTTAAATCCAACACGGTTGGAATACAGCGATGGTTTTGGTTTCTATCTCATGGTCATAGTCCGTTTTATGATATCCCATTTACTCCCAATCCACCTATCACGGCGCTATTGAAAAATGATCTCAAATTTACCCAAATTGGGTATGCCTATTTATGTGAGGCAGATTGTACCGCGCCGGTCATGGAATCTCCGCCATCGGATGAAGGCAAATATACCAGTGTGGCAAGAATCAGATTTTATTGGAATGTGGCAAAAGAATATGATACCGGGATTACTGATTATCACCTCCATGTAAAATCTGAACCGGGAAATATAACGGTGTTTAGCGATTGGATCGGTAACAGGCTAACGCATACGATCAATTGTAATAATGGTAAAACATTGTTCGCCAGAGTTCAGGCAAAAAACGGCGCCGGGTTAATTGGCGATTGGTCTGGCTGGAGCAATGGAATTATCATATTACCCCCGGATACGGTGGCTTCTAAAATTACAAAAGGATATGACCCTGAAAAGATGGCGGATAAAAATTCATCGGATAACACGGCTGCTGATAGTAGCGATGGGCTTGCTGCTGAGAGCTTTAATTCCGGGCCGGTTGACAATATTGCTGGATTTGAGTTTGCAGCAGTTGATCTGCCGAATTCTTTTGAATTATCACAAAATTATCCCAATCCATTTAATTCTTCCACAACCATAAATTACCAGTTGCCACAAGATTGTCATGTATCGCTTAAAATTTACAACGCCCGTGGAGAAGAAGTGAGAGCTTTAGTGAATGATTACAAAACCGCTGCTTTTTATACGGTTCAATGGAATGGAAGGGATAACTACGGCAACCGGGTCGCATCAGGAATTTACCTGTATCAAATCCATGCTGGAAATCATACTGATACTAAAAAAATGGTTTTTGTGGAGTAAGAAATATAAAACTCACAGGTATACATCAAGTAGCAATCCAATGTCATTAGGTTAAGCCTACTGATTCCTTATCTTAATGACATTGACTCTCAATCATCATTTAAAAAGTAATTTTTCACATAATCTTCAGCTTATCCCCGTCGATAATTGTCTGCCAGCAAAATTTTCAGTTGACAATTGTTAATAAATGTTTTATATTAATAAAATCAAATTTTGAATCCAGGAAAAGTGAAGGAAACGATCATGAGAAAAATATTTATTTTATTCGTCTTGATTTTGCTGCCATCGTTCGTTTTGGCGAATTGGCAGATTTCTGGCAAAGTCACTGGCGCTGATGGAAAACCGCCGGTTCTGGCGCATGTCCATCTCATCAATTTTCAAGGTAATATTGGGCAGCCGTTTCAAACAGTTAAGCCGGGCATAGATGGGCAGTTCGAGCTTCAGTGTTCTGACCCGGGATTATATCGCCTGTTTGTCACAGCCGTAAGTCATAATTATTCGTCAATTCCCCTAATCATTGATTCCGAGACCGGAAACATCAATGTTGATGTAAAATTGGCATCCCTGGAATACAAGGACCAGTTTGATGCAGTGCAGATTATCGGTGACTGGAATAAATTTGGTTTTAACACTGCAGAAGATATGCAAAAACAGGCAGATGGCACTTTCACTTATGATCGGGAAGTCGCGGCTGATACCATCAGTTATCAGCTTATCGGACTCACCAAAGCAAATCGTAGTGTGAATGGTACCCAGTCTGATTATTTTGTTTATGACGGTGGCGGTGACTATCGATCGGTGCTTAAAGTCAAATCCGGTACAGTGAAAATTGTGTTTAATCCCGGGAAATTGGTAAAGCCAAAAGGAAAAGACCTGGCACAGGTGAAATTTAATCAGCAAAACAGCTCATTGCAAAAGATTTGGGACATGGATCAGGAGATAGAAAAAGAACGAGCTGCTTTTCAAACAGCGGTGATGGAACACCGGGCAGCCAAAAAAGACATGAAAGGTTTTCGTTATGACTGGTCTAAGCTGGTACAACTTTTAACTGCTAAAATGGATAATGAGCAACAGCTTTCGATCCGACAATTTGCTGCTATTCAATTGGGTCAACTGATCCCGTACCGTGCTGAGGTTGATTCTATTGTTCAATCCAGAATTCTTAAGCTCCTTCCAGCTCATTCTGCAATGTGGGCTGCATTGCCCCAACTTGCAATGTTTCTAAAACAGGAAGAAAGCCAGAAACAGCAGTTCATCAAAAACCTATCTGAAGAAAATCCTGATCGAGTAGTGCGAGCGGTCGCGCTTTCCTTTTTAGCTATGCTGGCGCAACGAGAGGGTGATAAGGATGCAGTTAAAGGCTATTACGAAAAACTTAAATCTGAATATGGTGATGTGAAAGAAATTCAGTACGACTTAAAGCGCCTTGATCCGGATAAGCGAATTATGGTCGGCAAGCCGGTGCCAGATTTTGAGGTTACTTTGCTTGATGGCAAAGAGAAAGTATCGAATAAATCTTTGCTGGGTAAGTTTTATCTAATGGATTTTTGGGCAGTATGGTGTGGTCCTTGCGTTGGTGAAATGGAAAATTTGCATAAAGCATACGAGAAATTTAAGGATAAAAACTTCACTATTTTAAGCCTATCGTTGGATCGAAAAGCCGAGGACATTGCTAAATTTAGAGCAGAGAAGTGGAAAATGCCCTGGCTTCATGCCTTTATGGGCGATGAAGTCAATAAACCAGTCACCAAAACTTTTGAAGTTATGGCAATCCCCAAACCGATTTTAGTCGGATTTGATGGAAGAATCATCGCCACAGAAGTTAGCCTGCGGGGTGATGGGCTGGAGAAGACGCTGGCGGATTTTTTGAGATAATCAAAAGCTGGAATGATGGAAGAATGGAGTAGTTAAGTAATGAATCAATGGAGTGATGGAGTAATCGATTAGATAAATTCGGAGGAGGAATTGGAAAGGCAGTACCATATCACTGTTGCTGGACATATCTGTCTCGATATTATACCGCAGATCCCTGATACCGGGATAAAAGATATAGGAGAACTATTCAAGCCAGGTAAACTAATTAATGTTAATGCAGCCAGGATCAATACTGGTGGTCCAGTGTCCAATACCGGGATTGCGTTGAAGAAATTGGGTTTGAATGTGGCGTTTATGGCGCGAGTTGGCAAGGATGAATTCGGTGAATTGGTTATCCAGTTATTAAATAAACAAGGACAGACCGGGGGCGTTTCAGTCTCCGGGGAAGATAGAACCTCGTATACCATAGCAATTGCGCCGCCGGGAATCGATCGAATTTTTATTCACCATCCCGGCGCTAATGATCATTTCTCTAGTAAGGATTTAAACAGCGAAATTATCAGCCAATCGAAATTGTTTCACTTCGGTTACCCGCCGCTCATGGCAAATTGTTATCAAAATAGGGGAGAGGAGTTAGCCAAAATTTTTCGTTTCGCCAAATCGGCTGGAGCCACGACTTCGCTGGATATGGCGTTGCCTGATCCCAACAGTCCCAGCGGGAAAGCGACCTGGTCAACTATTCTTGAAAAAGTCCTGCCTTTTGTTGATATTTTTATGCCCAGCATCGAAGAAGTGTTTTTTATGCTTGATTCGGAGAAATATTTTCAGGTTAAAGATAAAGCTGGCAGCAGAGATATCGTTGACTTCATCGACCCGGCAGATTATACCCGGTTAGCTAAGAAATGTTTGCAGCTTGGTTGTAAAATTGCGGTGATTAAAGCCGCGCATCGAGGTGTCTATGTTCTAACTGATGATCTGACAACAAAAGAAGATTTGGGAGCTGCGCCGCCGAGTGATCTAAATAATTGGTCGAATCGTGAATTGTGGTGCCCGGCTTTTCTTATTGAAAAAATTGCCAGCGCCACCGGATCGGGAGATTCGGCGATTGCCGGATTTTTAGCGGCTTATGTCAAAGGATACCCCATCGAAAAAGCGCTGAAGTATGCCAATTGTGTTGGCTATCAAAATCTGTATGAATTGGATGCAGTGAGTGGTATAAAAGGATGGGAACAGACCTCTGCAATGCTGGATAGTGGAAAATTAACAATGATCGATCTGCCACTGCCGGGTGATAAATGGCAGTGGAATTCTGAATTTCAATTGTGGATTGGTAGAGAAAAGAAATAGAACGCGGATTCGACGGATCGAACTGATTTTAAAGGATTTTTTTAAAAGGAAGAGTTTGTAAAAGTGGTGATTGAATTACAATTAGGTTGCGATAGGTTTCTTCTCGATCCAGTTTTACTTCGTAAGCGCCAGCCCATAATGCATAATCTGGGTTGCCGTTATCTTCTAGCGATCCATTAGTGTAAGCAGGGTAAAAATATTCAGAAAGGATGCCATACTTCTTTTCAAATTTTTGGCAATCGTTTTTGCAGATTTTCGTCGATGAAAGAAACAAGCAGCTTAATTTCGCCCTGTTAACCGATGGAACAAAACATTCTGAACAAACGGTATGGCAATCAATTCCGCTATTTTTTAATTTAATTGAAGCCAATAAAGTGGAAAATACCATTCGCCAATTCGCTTGTTCGAAAATGAGTACTGACTGGGGTGTGCGAGGTGTCTCCCGAACAAGCAAATATTACGATCCGATCAGCTATAACAGTGGCAGTGTTTGGCCCTTTACCACCAGCTATGTGGCAACCGCGCAATACAAGCACCATCGAGCTGTCAATGGCTGGCAAAATTTACTGGCAAATGCGAGATTCACAGGGCTGGATGCCCTGGGCTGGCACACCGAATTATTGTCAGGCGAATATTACCGTCCGGTTTCAACTTCTGTACCACACCAGCTTTTTTCAGCCAGCGGCATTATTAATCCTCTGGTTATGGGTTTATTGGGATTGGAAGGCGATGCCATTTCTCGGCAGATCAAATTTGCTCCCCATCTGCCAATGGATTGGGACGAATTGCAGGTGAATCATTATCGCTGCGGGGACAGTCATTTCGATTTATTTCTGCGTCGATCAAACGATAAAATCAAATTAGAAATCACAAATAAGAGAAATCAACCATTTAAGTTTATTTTTTCACCGGCATTTGGATTGGACACGAAAATTGAAAGTGTATCAGTTAATCGAAAAGAATCTCCTTTCCAATTACAGTCCACTCGGTACGATGTTCATTGTGAAATTGAATGTAATTTAAAAGCTAAATTATTGATTGAAATTAAGTATCATCAGGGAATTGAGTTTAATATTCCGTTGCCTGAGATTCAAATCGGCTCGCTTTCCCATGGATTAAAACTAATTGATTATGATTTATCTGATAATGTATTCACCATCACTATCGAAGGATTGAATGGATGTGAGTATGCGATTCTGGTAAAAACTGAATATGAAATCGAAAAAGTTGAAGGCGGCAAAGTTAAAAAGATTAATGATCAATTTTGGGAATTGAGGGTGAATTTTGAAAAAGATGCATCGAGCGATTTCTTGAGAAAAAACATTCAGTTATATTTGAACAAAACGAAGTCCGGGCTTTCAACCGAACAGCGCATCAAATCCACATAATCGCCCAATCTTGAGACAGGAAATAACTTTTCAACAGCTCAAAGTCCGCCATAAATTTTTTAAAATGTCTACCGGGGATTCGTATCTAAATATTGATCCAATGGATTACCAGCAGAAGTATTTAATGATTTTATCCAGTCGATAACTGGCTGTCGATAATGAATCGATGTATTATACGGATCCGAATCATAAAGATGAAAATGATGATCTGGTCTGGCATATAAATAATCTGTAGTCAAGACATGATAAATTGTACCCGGATAAATCGGGGTTCCATCGGATAATTTATACCCTCCAATACCGGTCATTCCCCCCATAACTAAACCATCAATACAATCAATTAATTGGGTGCCAGTTAATTCCAATTCGACAATATTGTTTTCAAAAGGTAAAACACCTACGATTGTACCAAATGTAATATTGCCAGCCGGGATTGATTGTCGAATGCCGCCTTTGTTGGTAAGAGATACATCCGCATTTGGATAGGAATACAGCCAGGAATCTGTGACCAGGTTAAACATAGCGTTCGATGCCTGTCCAATTTCCTGGTTGACATACCCGATAACCTCTGCAAGTTCTTGATCCATTAGCGATTGCCATTTCTTCACAATTGCATCTATTTCAGGATCAGCCGATCCACCCACATTTTCATGGAGACTTACGCCAATTTGAACCAGGGTATCCGCCTCAGTATCGAAAACCAGCTCGACTTTGGTGTAAGCAATCATATTTGCGCCACTTTCGATCGTGGCGATGCCATCAATGATGTTGGCGACTTTTTCATGAGAATGTCCGCCACCGATAATGGCGATACCTAAATCTTTTGCAGTTGGTACAAGCGCTTGCATTTCAGAATTGGTGATATGTCCGATGGCAATGAGCAATTCAGCGCTATCTGCTTTTACCTGTGGCGTAATTTCCCTCAAAGCTGCATCGTATTCAAGGAAATTATAATCCGCTACATGATCGGGAAATGTCGACCAGGGCGTGGTGGTGCTTGCCAGACCAATGATTCCGACCTTCACGCCATTCACTTCCTTGATGATGTAAGGAGTTGCAAAGTCTGGAATGGCATTGGTGGACTTGTTTTTGATATTTGCCGCAAGATACGGAAAAGTCGACTCAGCTATTCGTTGATTCAGCACATCGATCTTAAAATCAAACTCATGATTACCAATGGCAGCGGCGCTATAATTCATCGCATTCATCACCTCAACCATGGATTGACCTTTGAACCAGGTTGAAATAGCTGGACCAGTCCACATATCACCGCCGCTGAGAATCAAGTAAGGTTCACTTTCTTCATACTTTTCATCCTGGCGCCAGAGTCCCATTAAGCCAGCCGCGCCGCCCGTAGTTGGTGTTGGTTCCATCCAGCCATGTTCATCGTTAGTGTACAAAATAATAATTCGTCGGTTTATATCATCTATCGGTGAGGTGGGGTCTTTCTTTGAGCAAAAACTGGGAAATAAACAGAAGATACAAAGCGATATGAGAAGTACCTTTTGTCCGTTGATTTTTTTTTGTGCTGACATTGTACCTCCTAATCAGGCTATCAGGATTTTTTCGTAATACCTCTTGAGAAAAGAAATCGCCTTAATTAGAACCTGGCGTCGCAAATCGAAGAAGTTCTGTTTTTTTTTGGAGCATCGAAGATGCGCCGTCTTTTTGGTGCATTGATTAATGAAAAAACGATACTTGATATTTGATGCTTGATATTGGATGTTTAAAAATCAAGTTTCCAGAATCCAGTATCATTAGAACTTTGAAATTCCGATACAGTTAATTAGCTCAACAATCCACCCCGCTGGTAAATCTCCATCTGCACCGAAGAAAACGGCTCGCCTTGCATTTTTTCATTATTTTTCATTCGTTCAATCGTGCCGGATTTCAAATCGACTATTATTTGTTCGCCATTTTGAATATCTGTATTGACAAGATCGGCTCGGAGAATGGGCATGCCGGCATTGATGGCATTTCGCTCATAAATTGCTCCATAAGATTGGGCAATGATCAGCGAAATCCCCAGGCTCTTGAAGCAATCCACTGCCTGCTGTCGGGAGCTTCCAGCGCCGAAATTTTTGCCGGTCACCACAATATCGCCAGGCTTGGCTTTTTTGGCGAAATCTTGCCAGCCAGCTAAATTATCGAAGGTGTATTGTCCCATCTGTTTCAGGTCGGTGATCGCCAGGTAGCGATTGTGAAAGATCATGTCGGTATCAATGTTATCCTTACGAACCACCCAGGCTCGCCCGGTAATCTCTGTTGGATTCGTGATTGAAGAAACCAGCGCTTCTTGTTCGGCTCGTTCCTTTCTTCTTACCATGCCGGTTTGAAACAGGGTTGGATTCCGGGGAATCCGTTTAGCAATAGTGATGATTCCAGCCACCGCAGATGATGCCACAGTTGCCGGTGATGCTAAATAGACCTCGCCTTTGCCCTGTTTGCCAGCGAAATTGCGATTGCCAGTGCTGATAGTAACCTCACCCGGACCATTCTGCCCGATCTGTCCATTGGCGCAGCCGGCGCAGCCGGCATTGCCAATTAACGCTCCGGCTGTTTTAAAAATTTCGATCAATCCTTCATCCAGGCAGCGTTTCCACACGGTGTTGGTGGCAGGCACAATTTTCAGAACCACGCCTGGCGCAACTTTTCTTCCATTCAAAATTCTGGCAGCTTCGACCATATCTTCAAATCGTCCATTAGTACAGGAGCCAATAAATGCCGAATCAATTTTAATATCAGCCATGTCGCATGCCGAAACCACGTCTTCGGGGTGCCCCGGTCGGGCGATAAGCGGCTCAAGACCATCAATATCGATAACCAGCTCGTGATCATATTTTGTATCGGGATCGGCATAAACCGGCTCAACTTTTTTCCCCCTGGCATGGCTGCAAAAATCAATCACTTCCTGGTTGGGCGGGAAAAACATGATGATGCCGCCCATCTCAGTATTCATCGATGCGATGGTAATTCGGGCAGCCAGATCGAGCTCGTCGACAATATCGCCATAAACTTCGGAGGCGAAACCGAGCAAGCCATTGGCGCCAGTGACTTTCAAGATTGCCAGCGTAATATCTTTTGCCGTGGCTAAAGGTTTCGGTTGTCCTTTTAAAATGATTTTTACTGACGGCGGCGCTTTGAACCACACTTTTCCATGTGCCCAGGCAGCCGCTATATCCTGGTCGCCCATTCCCTGTCCAAAAGCACCAATAGCTCCCATAATATTGGCATGCGAATCAGTCGAAATGAATGTCTCGCCTGGTACAATAAGTCCCTGTTCAATGGCAACATGGGTCCCAATCCCCATTTCAATATCAAATACCTTTATCCCATGTTCCCTGGCAAACAGGCGGCAGATATGCTGATTGGTGGCATATTTTTGATCGGATCCGCCGGGATTGCAATCAAAAGTAAAAAATGTTTTTTCGGGATTATCAATTCCCAAATTATTATCACGAATATTTTTCACTACATTGGCGCCGCCAAAATCACGAGCCACACGGGCATCGATTGCAACATCAACGATATCAACGGGTTTCACGGATTTCCCACTATGCGATTCGATAATCTTTTCGATAATTGTCCTGCCCATTTATGTTCCTCCGAAGAAATATGTTACATACCAAACCGATCATTTCTAATATAGCAAATTTATGATGTTTAAAATATAAGAAAAAAGAATCAGTAAATCAATATTTAATTTCAGGCTTTTTATTCAGGAGATAAAAGACTTGACAATATTAGTTTTATTTCTTAAGTTAAATCTTTCTTTCAATTATTTAATTATCTTTGAATCAAAAAGGGATTCAATCCAAATGTCAACCTCAGAAGACCAATCGAAAAAAACACTAATCCACCAAGAGTTATCTCCAGAAATTTTCAAAAAATACGCCGATGAAGTTGTTAACTGGATCACTCAATACCTGGAAAATATGGATCAATACCCGGTTTTAGCCAGGACCAAGCCTGGCGAAATCAAATCCCAATTACCTAAATCTCCACCAGAAGAACCTGAACTATTTGACCAGATTTTATCCGACTTCGATCAAATCATCATCCCTGGCATCACTCACTGGAACCATCCCCGATTTTTTGCTTATTTTTCCATCACCGGTTCTTATCCAGGGATTATCGGAGAACTGATGTCCAGCGCTTTGAATGTCAATGCCATGCTCTGGAAGACTTCTCCATCAGCAACAGAGCTTGAAGAAGTGGTGCTGGATTGGCTGCGCCAGATGCTGGGATTGCCAGAACAATTTGACGCGGTGATCAATGATACAGCATCGGTTGGGAGTCTGTGTGCTATGGCTGCGGCACGGGAATTTGGCAACCTGGATATTCGCAAAAAAGGATTAACCGGCAGAACTGATCTCCCGCAACTGCGAATGTATACTTCGGATCAGGCGCATTCTTCCATTGAAAAGGCAGCTATTGTGCTGGGAATTGGTCAGGAAAATATTAGAAAAATTCTTTCGGATGAAATGTATCGAATGGATGCCAGGGAGCTGGAAGCAGCCATTCAAGACGATATCGATCAGGGGATGAAGCCGATCGGTGTGATTGCAACCATCGGTACGACTTCGACGACAAGTGTCGATCCGGTGGACGAGATCGCAGCGATTTGCCAGAAGTACCAAATCTGGTTTCATGTGGATGCCGCTTATGGCGGTTCGGCTGCGGTGATTCCTGAATTGCGGCATTTATTCAAAGGCTGGGAGAAAGCTGATTCCATCATCGTCAATCCGCACAAATGGCTGTTCACCCCTATCGATTGCAGCGTGCTATTTTGCCGCCGTCAGAATGTGTTGAAACAGGCTTTCAGTTTAACGCCGGAATATCTCCGTACGGCAGAGGCGGATGAAGTGAAAAATTATATGGATTACGGTGTGGCTTTGGGCAGGCGATTTCGGGCATTGAAATTATGGATGATCATTCGTTCGCTTGGTACTGAAAAAATCATCAGCATCATTCGAGAGCATATTTCTTTCGCCCAAAAATTAGCCGATTTGATTCAGCAACATCCGAATTTTGAACTATTAGCGCCTGTTCCTTTCAGCACACTGGTTTTTCGTTTCATTCCTGAGAAGAAAGTTGACGATTCGGAAATTAATAATTTAAATGAAAAATTGCTGGACGAAATCAATAAAACCGGCAAGGTTTTCCTCTCCCATACCAAACTTCGCGGAAAATACGGCATTCGATTGGCGATTGGGAATATCAAAACGACGTGGGAAGATGTGATGGTGGCCTGGGAGATTGTTCGGGATAAGGCGAGGGGATTGGGTAATTAGGTAATGGGGGAATGATGGAATGATAAGATTGTTGGAATAATGGAATATTGGAAGAAACATTGCTTCCACATTCCAATATTCCACCATTCCATTATTCCAGTCTTCTATTCCCGTTTTCCCTCATCCCTTTTAAATTCTCACAAGAAGATTCTTACACAAAAATTCCTCAACCTTTGCCAGCA
>CBFDBN010000046.1:0-15199 GCA_965603055.1 uncultured bacterium
CCGATCTATCGGGATGAGGAATCTGATTTTTACCAAAATATTGGACTTACAGATTTCTCCCTTCGGTTGAAATGACACAAAATCGTGTTTTCGTTCAGACGCTAATTATTTTCCAAATTTTTGCTAATTTTAAATTTGATGAATAGCTTGCGCAAAGCCTTGAATCGTGCCTTTCTCATTATTATTTTCCAATACGTTACCAATTACGATAAAACCAGCCCCAGCAGCTACTTTCTGTTTCGCCACATCAGGCGTTCTTATTCCGCCTCCAACAATAATCGGTAGGGAACACATCCGAGCAACAGCCTGGATCATTTCATCAGGAACAGGATGCAGCGCCCCGCTGCCTGCTTCGAGATAGATTAATTTCATGCCGAGGTATTCAGCCGCTAATGCATGTGCCATGGCAATATCAGGTTTGTCCCTGGGAATTGGTCTGGTGTTACTCATAAATTCCGCCGAAGTCACTTTCCCGGATTCGATCAGCATGTAGCCAGTAGGGATAGCTTCCAGATTCAACATTTTGACAATCGGCGCACCCATCACGTGTTGCCCGATCAGCAGATCAGGATTTCTGCCACTAATTACGGACATGAATAATATGGCATCAGCATGACGGGAGATTTGCTGCACGCCACCGGGAAAGATGATAACGGGGATTTTAACAGCGTTCTTAATCTGTTTCACTACTTCATCGAATATTGGTGTGCTCAGCAAACTACCGCCGATGAAAATGCAGTCGGCATCCTCCTTTTCTGCTTGCACTGCTAATTTAATATTCTTTTCCAAAGATAATTTATCAGGATCAATCAGAACAATGTAGCCAGCACCTCGTTGTTTTCGGACTTCAAGTAACCTGGTATAAATTTGCATCCATGTTCCTGCTTAACAGTATCGACTAAAATTCCAAATGACATTTTTTTTTAATAATGTTCTCTGTTTCTGCCAGCGCCAATTCAAACTTATCCAAATCTTTAGCTCCAGCCAGCGCCTTATGTGGTCTGCCACCGCCGCTGCCGCCGGCAATTGCCGCTACTTCTTTAACAATATCCCCAGCTTTTAATTTTTTTTGCTTGATCAAATCATCGGTAATTACACATAGAAAATTGATTTTGTTATCCAGAATCATGCCTAAGACGCCGACACCTGTTTTGAGCCGCTCTCTCAATACATCACCAATTTGTTTTAGTTCATCCACTGAATTTGATTTCACATTCTTCACAACCAGGTTGAAATGATCCAACTGTTTCGCCTGCTTGATCCATTGATCAACTTCTTGATGGGATGATTGAATTCGAATTTGCTGCATTTCTTTTTCAAGCGCTTTATTCTGCTCGATCAAGGTCTGGACTCGATCATTCAATTCTGTTGCTTGAGTATTGAGAGAATCAGTCAGGGAATCAATGATCTGACGCTCTTCAAGTGAACGGCGATAGGCTTCCTCGCCAGTGATTGCCTCGATACGTCGAATCCCAGCCGCCACACTTGATTCTGACAAAATCCGAAACATGCCGATTTGCCCGGTCGCCGAAACATGGGTCCCGCCGCAGAGCTCCATACTGAAATCATCAATTTTGATGGCACGAACCTGGTCGCCGTATTTCTCGTCAAACAGCGCAATAGCGCCCTGTTTTTTTGCTTCATCAAAAGAAGTATGAATGGTATGTAAGGGTATATTTTGCCAGATTTTTTCATTGACAATTCGCTCGATCCTTTGTAATTGATCGTGAGAAATCTGCTCAAAATGAGTCAGGTCAAATCGCAAGCGGAAGGGTGTAACCAATGAACCTTTCTGTTGCACATGTTTACCTAACACCTGCCGCAATGAAGCCTGTAACAAATGAGTCGCGGTATGATTACGCGCCGTGCTCATCCGTTGATCCCGCTTCACCCTGGCTTTGACCACTATATTTTGCAATTGTTCTGGCAGAAATCCTTTGGCAATATGGATAATCTTGTCGGCGTAGCGAATGGTATCTTT
This sequence comes from uncultured bacterium, assembly GCA_965603055.1. GTDB lineage: Bacteria > Zhuqueibacterota > Zhuqueibacteria > Thermofontimicrobiales > Thermofontimicrobiaceae > CBFDBN01. The sequence continues at coordinate 1,982 of CBFDBN010000046.1, forward strand.
AACATTCAACAGGAATCCATTCAACTCAATCTCGCCCTGGTCGCCAACCTGACCACCTGCCTCGCCATAAAATGGCGTTTGATCTAAAATTAAATAGACATAATCATCTTTTCGTTTTAATAATCGAACATTTGCATCGGCTTCCAGTCGCTCATATCCCAAAAATTTTGAATCAGCGCCACTGGATACTTTCTCCCATTCATCAAAATTAATGTCAACCTCGTAATCAAATTTATCAGCATCACGGGATCGCTTCCGCTGCTCTTCCATTTCTTGCTCAAAGCCTTTTTCATCAATTGTTATATTCTGCTCTTCCGCCATCAAGCGAGTTAAATCCAGGGGAAATCCATACGTATCGTAGAGCCGAAAAGCATCTACACCGGGAATTTGGGTGACCTGCTTTAATTTCAAATCCTTTACCAGTTTCTCAAACAGATTAATGCCACGATCCAGTGTTACAGTAAATGCCTCTTCTTCTGATTTTATTACAGAAGAAATATATTGATGCTTTTCTTTGATCTCTGGAAAAGCCTCTCCCATGACATCGACGACAGTTGGCACTAATTTATAGATCACGGGTTCGTGCAAATCTAATTTTCTGGCGAATCGAGCTGCCCGTCTCAAGATACGGCGTAACACATAACCTCGCCCTTCGTTGGAAGGAAGCGCCCCATCGGCAATAGCAAAGGTTAACGTCCGCACATGATCGGCAATGACTCGATGTGCCACGCCATCATTACCCTTGCTGTATTTCTTTCCAGAGATTTCAGCAATATGGCTAATGATGGGGCGGAACAGATCTGTATCGTAATTTGAGCCAACGCCCTGCAGAACCGCGACAGTTCGCTCAAATCCCATACCCGTGTCCACATGCTTGGCAGGTAATTCTGTAAGCGAGCCGTCTCCTTCCCGATTGTATTGTATAAAGACAAGATTCCACAACTCAATATAACGGGCACAGTCGCCATTTACCTGGCACTGATGTCCTTTAACATGCTTTTTGTCACACGCATCTGCACCTAAGTCGATATGAATTTCAGAACAGGGTCCGCAGGGACCAACTTCTCCCATTTCCCAAAAATTATCTTTTTCATCGAATTTCAAAATTTGACCTGGACGAATATCGGTGACCTGCTTCCACAAATTTTCGGCTTCATTGTCCTCTCGAAACACCGACGCCCAGAGTTTATCTTTGGGCAGCTTCCAGACTTCTGTCAACAATTCCCATGCCCAGGCAATGGCTTCTTTTTTATAATAGTCACCAAAAGACCAATTCCCCAGCATTTCGAAAAAAGTGTGATGATAAGTATCCTTACCAACTTCTTCTAAATCGTTATGCTTGCCGCTGACACGGATACATTTCTGGGTATTTGCCGCTCTTTTGTAGTCCCTTTGTTCTACGCCTAAAAATATGTTTTTAAACTGATTCATACCCGCATTGGTAAATAACAACGTCGGATCATCATACGGAACGACCGATGAGCTGCGGACAAACTTGTGATCATATCTTTTAAAAAATTTGATAAATGATTCTCTTATTTGTTTAGATGTCATTTTTTTACAACCTTACTTTAATTAAATCTTAGCAAATATTAAGTAGTTCATTTGCTTGTGCTATTGTCATTTGTTCTTATAATCAAAATATAAATCCATAAATGTTTCTAAATTAAGTTCTAAATCCTCTTGGATTATTTTTCTTAGAAGTCCTTTGGGTATGTCCTGGTTTCCATGCAAAGGAACTGTGGTCGCTCTACCATCTTCTGAGTGCATTCTTACATGAGAACCTTTTGTTCGGGTTACAACGAAGCCAATGGATTCTAGAAATGTTATTAGTTCTTTTCCTTTTATTACAGGAAGTTTTGGCATACTATGCTAGTTCCAATTCTCTATATCCTACAAAATTATTAAGATTGTCAATTTTGGTCTCTTCAAGACAAATCTCAATAACCTCCTTAATTTTTTCTAATGCTTCATCAACGGTTTCGCCATAAGAATGACACCCTTTAAATAGAGGGCAACTTACAATGTAATAATCATCTTCGTCTTGTTCAATGATGATGGGAAAGCGCATCTTTTTCATGGTTTAATTTCCTTAGTTACTTCTTTTATTATATTTCCGATAATTTGAGGAAATTAGCTATTGTCTGAACTAATTTCATCCCAATGCTCCATCACTTCTGAAACAACATCCCAGCTAAATCCCCTTCGCAACAAAAAATCACTCACCCGCTTCTTCGCCTTCACTTCATCAACATTTTTATATCGCTTTTTACGCTGCTGCGCCAGTTCTACCGCAACAGAAACCTGGTCTTTTTCCTCGTATATTTTTTCAACCGTTTGTTCAATTAGTTCTGCATCAAGTCCCTTTTGCTTAAGTTCTCGCTTCAAAAAATATTCACCCATTGGACGGGTGATCATCTGGGTCTGGGCATAGCTTTGTGCGAACCGCTGATCATCAAGGAATTTTGTTCTTTTTAATTCACCAATCACCCAATCGATAATTTTTTCATAATAGCCAATATCTTTGAGTTTGGTTCTGATCTCTTGCTCACTCCGATCTCGATAGGACAAAAATTTCAGTGCCCGGTCTTTGGCTTTCTTCTTTTCTTCGTTTAATAAAATTTCTTCAATCTGCTGCTCAGTTAATTGGTCGCCTTTTTTTAAGCCAAATTGAAAAACGATATTTTGATCTAACCCAAATGCAAATTCATCATCCAAAAAAATGGAACAGCGATTTTTTCGTTTTTTCTGAACGGCAATTTGAGTGATTGTCTTTAACATTAATAAACCGTTCTTTTTACCACTAACATTTTGTTGATCAGCCGAACTTTGAAATTTCGATACAAACTTACAGGATCAACCAAGCTTCAACTCGCCTTCGTCTCTTTCTTTTCTTCAGAAGCAGGTTTCTCCTGAATAATTCCCAACGCTTTCCGAACCTTTATCTCAATCTCTTTAAACATATCAGGATTCTCGAGTAGAAACCGTTTAACATTTTCACGCCCCTGTCCCAATCGTTCTTCACCATAAGAAAACCAGGTGCCGCTCTTTTCAATAATCCCGTTATCAACAGCGACATCGATGATATCGCCTTCTTTCGAGATTCCTGTTCCATACATAATATCAAACTGTGCCTCACGAAAGGGCGGTGCAACTTTGTTTTTGACGACTTTTGCTTTGGTGCGATTGCCGATTATATTCTCCCGATCTTTAATGGAAGCAATTCTTCGGATATCAATTCTAACCGAGGAATAAAATTTTAACGCTCTTCCACCAGTTGTGGTCTCCGGACTGCCAAACATGACGCCGATTTTCTCCCGGATTTGGTTAATAAATACAACACAGGTGTTTGATTTGCTGATAGCACCAGAAAGTTTTCGCATTGCCTGGGACATCAGTCGAGCCTGCAATCCCATCTGCGCATCGCCCATATCGCCTTCGATTTCAGCCCGGGGAACCAATGCTGCAACGGAATCAATGACAATAATATCGATGGCGCCGCTGCGAACCAATGTTTCAGTGATCTCCAGCGCCTGTTCCCCGGTATCAGGCTGTGAGATCAGCAGATTGTCCGTATCAACGCCTAAGTTTTTAGAATAATAAGCATCGAGGGCATGTTCTGCATCAATGAATGCTGCCAGTCCGCCAACTTTTTGAGCCTCAGCAACAATATGAAGTGCCAATGTTGTTTTTCCTGAAGATTCGGGACCGAAAATCTCGATAATTCTTCCCCTCGGAACGCCCCCGATGCCCAGCGCAGCATCAAGAGAAATCGAGCCGGTGGAAATGGTCTTTACCCGCTGATCGAGTTTTTGATCCCCCAATCGCATAATCGATCCCTTGCCAAATTGCCTATCTATCTGAGTTAATGCAAGCTCCAATGCCTTTAAGCGTTCACTTGTTTCATTGGACATGTTTTTTCTCCAAATATTTGATTTTAAAATTTATATAGTTATATAATCAATGAATCGGTTGATTTTTTAAAATTATTTTCTTTAACGGTGTATAAATGGCGCCTGCCGGATGCAATTCGCTTTTGATTAAATAAAATTCGTTTACATCAAACAAACCAGCATCAAATTCTTCATATTTTTGCAGCTTCTCTATAACTGGATGAATTCCCTTTGCATCCTTTACTCGTCCCAGGGTCAGGTGAGATGAAAAGCGGCGCTTCTCTTTTTCAAATCCAAAATTCGCCACGCAATCTTCAATTTGCGCTGCCAATTTTTGTAAATATTCTCCATCACTTTTAGCCCCGATCCAGATCACTCTCGGACGTTTGAAATTGGGAAAAGTGCCAGTCCCTTTAACACTAATTTTAAAATCTGTTATATTTTGCACCGCCTGCTGAAGCTCTGCTGCAATCTCATCGAGAATTTCCACATCGGTATCACCTAAAAATTTCAGGGTGAGATGGATATTACCAGGCTTTGTCCAGCTAATCCTGCCGCCAATTCCTTTTAAGTTTTCTTGCAGCTCAGCTATTTTATTTTTAATCTGTGCAGGAATTTCAATGGCGATGAAGGCTCGAATTTTTGTATCATTTTTCAAGTGCCTGTCTCTCTTTATAATCATTGATGATTAATTCAGTAAAATCAATTGCAACATCCGTTATTACTAACATAAAATCAAGGTATAATCCCCAATCATTAATAACCAATGGTATTCCTCTAATTGCGCTGGCAGCCACAGTTGCCGCCGCTCGATTCATTACCAGCAGTTCAACTTCCCTTTTCAAAAGTCGCTCGAGATCACCCCAAATCTCATCTTCAGCTTCATAATCGTGTTCCGACTCATACTCAATTGGGCGTCGTTGCTGAGGATAAAAATAAACAGCAACATCCACGTCTGAAAGTCTTGTAGCGTAACCATAAGCTTGAGAGCCGTACAAAAAAGCAAAAGCAACGTCTTTTCTATTTTCAAAATAATGTATTAATTTATCTTTATCGATTTCGGAAAGCATTGTCTTTCAACCTTAATAAGAATTATGCCGCTATAACTTCCATATTTGAAACTTGTGGCTTTGGTGTCTTCATTCTGACTGCAAATACAGGAATGGACTTGCTTTTATTTTCTACTAAAATTTTGTAATTTTCTTCATATAGTTCTTTATCATCCTCTGGTAATATGACAAGAACCGCACCTTTTGGAATTCTGTCCAGAACATCTGGATTTTCAAAAACATATTTCATCCATTCTGCATGGAGATCTAAGTTTCTTTTAACAATATCTTCTTTTGTTTTCACTTTTTAATCTCCCGCTCAAAGTTTTCTCTATACTGTTTCCAATTAGCCTTTAAATCAAGTGTCGCATAAGTAAATGCGAGGTTATAGTCATCAAAAAACAATGGTTGTTTTACACTCTTTCCGTCTGGTTTCATGATATCTTTATGAGCAAATCCATGAACGGTATCATATCTTACAATAGGGTGCCATCTTTCCGAAATCAGCGCTTCATATTGAACAACGAACCTTAAAATTTCTCCCTTAAATTTTTGGGCAGAGACACGCAATCTATCGGTTGATTCGACAGATAAAAAAATTAGATATTCTATCTCATGCATCTATTTTTCAATTCATGTTCAACTAATTTTGTTTAAAATATACAATAATCAATCCAATTAATCAAGACATTTTTTGCTAGTTTAAATGCTGATACAATAGCTTCAAAGCAGTGGCTGTAATTCGCTGGACATTCATGGAAGGATGAAAGGTAAAAACGTATCGCTGTGATATAGTTTGTTTTTCATCAGAAATAGCTACATAAGTTGTCACATCAAGCTTCTCGTTATGTAAAATTGACAGAGTAATACCAGACTGAGTAATCTGCCTGATTTTAACCGACAACTTTTTGCAAATTTTTTCATTTACCACTTGATCGTTATTTGATCCATTCTCTTCAAGATCAAGAAACTTTCTCAAAGTAAAAACAGAGCCGAAAGTAAATCCCTGGACAAAAAATTCATCGGCGAGTGAAGTGTTATTTAATTGTAAAGAAAGATTTCCGCTGGTCCCATATTCTGCAATCGAGATTGTCTTTTTTTGACTCACGATTAATTTGGCAACGGCATTTTCAAGGGTATCATCATCATAGCCCCAAATATACTGATAAAATTTTTCTTGAAATACTTTTTCAACTCTATTTATTCTATCCTGGCAAAATTCTTCAGTCGGTCCCTGAACCGTCAGCCTGACATTCACTCCACTATAAGTGGGAAGAAAGGCAATTTTAGCTAATTTTTCTAACTCATCGATATTTCCCAATTTTTCGAACAGAGTTGATTCAGGAATGCCGGTGGTGTGGATCACTCGTTTTTTAAATATTCTATCTCGCTTGTTTTGAAGAAATTGAATGATGTACGACTCCATAATGGAAGCCATTTCAGCGGGAACTCCAGGGATGACAAAAAAAAACTTTTCTCCTTTCTGAAATAGCAGCCCTGGTGCGGTGCCAGCATTATTTTCAATGATCGTGGCATTATCAGGAACCAGTGCCTGTTCGTTATTTATCTTTGCCATTCGGATGCGCCGTCTTCGGAATCGCTCTTTTATTTTAATCAGCGTTGCTTCATCCAGGATTAATCTGGAATTGAAATAGCTGGCAAACACTTTTTTGGTAATATCATCATGGGTTGGTCCCAATCCACCGGTAGCAATGATAATATCGGCTCTCGATTCAGCCAATTCAATCGCTTCTAATAATCGTTCCCAATTGTCTCCAACAGTTGTAATCCATTCCACATCAAAGCCCAATTCAGTAACTTTTTCAGCGATGAATGCGGCATTGCTGTTCACTATTTGCCCAATTAAAATTTCATCGCCAATGGTTAAAATTTCAACTTTCACTCAACTGTCCTTAAATTAAAAAATTAGCCTTCCGATCTGGATTACGATATTGGCATAAATCCCAGCCACAACATCATCAAGAACGATGCCCCAACCGCCATGTAATTTTTCCATTTTTCGAGCGGGATATGGCTTAGCAATATCAAAGATGCGAAATAAGACAAAAGCTGTTATTAAAAAAAACGTAGTCTTTGGTATGAAAAGCAAAGCAATCAACATTCCGATGATTTCGTCAATTACAATTATTCCCGGGTCACTTCCCTTATCTTGCCCTAACTTGCTTGTCATTTCTCTTTCAGTAACGGTTGCCGTATAAATCCCAACGGCTGATAATCCAAATATAATCAACAACAGTTGCAAAGAACTAATTTCAGGACAAATCCAATATACAATTAAAATTGCCAGGGAACCCATTGTCCCTGGTGCTATCGGGAAGTAGCCAGTTCCTAATCCGGTTGAAATAATTCTTGCTAATAATTTCATGTGTTCTATGTTACTCCATTAGTTAATTTTTTTAGAGTTCTGCAAAATTAAGATTCTTGTGTCATTTCGAACGGAACGAAGTGGAGAGAGAAATCTGTATACCTTATAATATCAAATTGTTAACCAGATTTCTCACTCCGTTCGAAATGACACTCTATCCTATTTTGCAGGTGTCTATAATTTTTTAGAATTTTTTTTTGTCAAATCCCAACAGGATAAGCTAAATTAATATTGCAAATTCGGCACTACAAATCTGAAGGAATAAAAACACGATAAAAAGCTTTAACAATAGAAATGATATGAGAACGGTTCTGAATCAGGTAATGAACTCCTGTATAAACAGTTAACAGGGCAACGATCATCATTAATCGGTCAATAAAACGAATTTCGTCTAAAAAATTTAAAATAAATAATTCTTTCACTTTCACAACTGCATACTGTTTTACCAGGAACAATAAAAAGATAATATAAACGGCGCTCATTTGAATGACTGTCTTGACCTTAGCGATAAAAATCGTGACCACTGGCTCGTTTTTAAATAACGCATACGACCGCAAGCCCGTAATTAAAAAATCTCTTGCAACAATTATTATAACGACCCATAGCTGTATATAGCCCAGGATATGAAACGCAATAAATGCTGAGGAGACCAGTATCTTATCAGCCAGAGGATCTAAGAATATTCCACATGTGGACACGGTACTATATTTTCTGGCATAATAGCCATCATACCAGTCGGTTATGCTGGCAACAATATAGACGATTAGAGCTAATATTTTAGACGATAAGCCATTATAAAAAAGCAGGAACAGAAAAACTGGGGTTAAAATGATTCGAAGTACTGTCAATTGTGTGGGTAAATTCATTTGAACTCCCCGAATGATACTATAACTATTGATCTTAAAAATTTTCGGTTAAATCTTTCGTGATCGTTTCAGATCGTTATTTTTAAAAGCATTAGTGGAGTGATGGAGTAATGAAATGCTGGATCAAAAAACCTCCATTACACCAGTACTCCATCAATCTATTGAAAACAAATTTCTTAAAAAAAACCTTAAAACTAATTTTGCCAGATCCAAATAATAAAAAATTACATTGACTCTCCACATAGAGCCAGCAATTCATTCCCTCTTTTTTGATTTTGCCTTTTCTTTTCAAAACCTGGTATTCAGCCTCAACCCGACTGATGGTTGCAGCTGAATTTTCAAAGGCATTATGAATAATCAGATTCTCTCAGAAATTAATTCTCCCTTCTAAAGCACGAGTCAATGTAGTTTCATCAGCATATTCAATATCAGTTCCAACTGGAATGCCGCGAGCAATTCTGGTGAGTTTTATTCCCAATGGATTAATTAACTTCGATAAATACAAAGCTGTTGCTTCGCCCTCGACATTGGGATTATTTGCCAAAATCACTTCTGTTACCTGGTCATTCAATCTCGACATCAATTCTTTTATTCTTAAATCGTCAGGACCAATACCATCCAGCGGCGACAAAGCCCCTCCCAGTACATGATAAAGCCCTTTATATTCTCCGGTCTTTTCAAATGCCATGACATCGTTGGCTTCTTCAACAACACAGATTATACTACGATCTCTTCTGTCATTGGTGCAAATCGAGCAGGGATTTGATTCAGTGATATTAAAACATACGGAGCAATAAGATGCTTTATCTTTGACGTCCACTAACGACTTTGCCAGAGAAATGACTTCATCACGAGGTAGTTTTAGCAGAAAAAATACCAATCGTTGAGCTGACTTTTTACCAATACCTGGCAACTTCGACAGTTCTTCGACGGCGCGCTGCATAGAATTTGAAAGATAACTAATTGACATGAAGTCTATATGACTAAAGCTTTAATTTTTATATGAGTTGGCTACTAACAAAATATTTTGACCTTTGAAATGAATTTCAATAATTCAATTTTCTTCGTTCAAATTTGGAAATCCATTATTATCATAAACTTAATCAAATTGAATTTATATTAACAAATAATATCCCTAAAATCCTATTCCAGGAATTTTTAAGCCATCCGGCAGATTGCTCATAATTCCACCTGTCACCTTGCTCATTTCTTCATTGGCTAACTCTGATGCTCGTTCCAGCGCCTGGTTCACCGCAGCAACAATTAAATCCTCCAGCATTTCAATATCGCCGGGATTAATTCCGTCTCTATCTATTTTAATATTTAAAATCTGTTGTCGTCCATTTGCCGTAACTTCCACCATTCCGCCACCAGCCGAGCCTGTAACTTTCATGGTTGCCAATTCTTGCTTTATTTTTGAAATGTCTTCTTGAAGCTTTTGTGCTTGCTTGAAAATGGCTCCTAAGCCAGGATTCTTCATCAATTTTTCTCCTTAACAATCAATATGTTCTTCACTAATCAAAATGAATATAAAACTTAGAAAACTGTTACTCTTTGTTAAAAATAAAGTTCCAAAATTATTTAATCAATTCACCGTCAAATTCATCGATAATCGTCTTAATGAGCGGTATTTTTTGTCCCAATTTTTCTACATAGCTATTGCCATTTGAAACCGCCCCTTTACTTTTCTCAGCAGCCTGTCGAGATTGTATACATTTTATTCTAATCGGCGCCCCAACGACTGCTCGAATTATCTCCTCAATACTTTTTCGATTTCTATTGATTGAACTGATATGAAATCCGTTTTCCATACCAAAAGCAACGCTTAGCTCAGTGCCATCAATTCTCTCTGGCCAGCCTTCGTTTAAAAACGATCCCAGCGCTATCTTTTGTTTTTTTATCTCTTCAATAATATGTGTCCATTGTTCTTCAATCATTGCTAATGAAACTGATGGTTCACTTTCGGTGACTACCTCCGGCTGGTTTGACGAGGTTTCAATAGCTTTTTTTTTATCTATGGGTTGCGATTTTTGTTCTTCGTCTCTATCCCTGACTACGTTTTTTTCAGGCTCACTACTTTTTTTTTGATCGAATTTTATATCATTAGAAGCTAAAGGAACCTTTGTGTGATTGGTTTGAATGGAACTTGGCGATGGATTATGAGTCGCTACACTTTTACCTGCCAAAATTTTTTCTTTTAAAGAATCGATATTCTGAATAAGGGTGTCAATTTTTTGAACCTTATCCAATTGAATCATCTTTGTTACAACCATTTCAAGAAATAATCTTGGATTAGCGCTTCGTTTAATCCCATATTGCGCGTCTGAAGCGACTTGAATCAGCCTCAATAAATCCTGCTCTTCAAATTGCGTGGTCAGCTCTTTATATTTCTGCCGGTAATTTTCAGAAGCTTCAATAAAATCCACCGAGCCTACTGTTTTGGTAATCAAAATATTACGAAGGTGCTCATTCACACCTAATAAAAACTCAACTAAATCATGTCCATTATTGAAAATGTCTTCAACAAGCTGAAATGCGCCTTTCAGATCATAATCGATAATATAATTAGTAAATTTAAAATAAATCTCCCAATCGATCACCCCTAAAATATCGATGATGTCATTGGCGACAATTTTAGTCCCACAAAATGAGATCGCCTGGTCTAACAAGCTTTGACTGTCACGTATGCTGCCCTCTGCTTTGCGGGCGATTAAATGCAGCGATTCGTCATCAATATCGAGTTGTTCTTGCGCACAAATATATTTGAGCTGCTGAATAATCTCATTTATAGAAATCCTTTTAAAATCGAATCGCTGGCAGCGAGAGATGATCGTGGCGAGTACTTTGTGAGGCTCAGTCGTTGCAAACATGAACATAACACGAGACGGCGGTTCTTCAAGTGTCTTCAACAAAGCATTAAACGCCTCAGTCGTTAACATGTGGACTTCATCGATGATATAGATTTTATATTTGCCGGGATTGGGAGCGTACTTCAGGCTTTCCCTCAAATTTCTAATTTCATCTATTCCACGGTTTGAAGCTCCATCGATCTCTAACACATCGAGGCTTCTGCCTTCGGTTATGTCATTGCAACTATCGCATTCATTGCAGGGATTATCTTTGGTTCCTTTTTCACAATTAATGGCTTTGGCTAAAATTCGAGCAATCGTAGTCTTGCCGATTCCACGAGGTCCGGCAAATAAATAGGCGTTTGCTAACCGATTCGTTTTTAAAGCATTCTGTAGTGTGAGTACAACATGCTTCTGGTTAACAACATCTTCAAATTTTTGAGGGCGCCATTTCCGTGCCAAAACCAGGTAAGACATCTATCTTTGCCTCCACTCATCAAGCTAAAAATCACATCACCTTAGCGAAGCAAAACCGCAAGGATTTTGCTAAAGATAAGAGATAATAAATTATTGTCCCATCGGAAACTCATCAACAGAAACAAAACAAGGGCTGTGCACCTCCCATCGATTTCTCTTTCCTGGGAATACATCTTAGCAGCCAGCTCCGACCAAGCGACCCTGCGGCACATAGAGAATCCTGCTTACCGCTGCTACCTTCCGATCCTGACGGGGTTCGGCAGTACTCCATTGCGCAGGACTTGATTATCAACACTACTTACTAAGACCTAAATCCCGGCGAGTAAACCTCCGAGCGGAATTCGACCCTGCTATAGCGGATTGCAGGTTACAGGGCACCGCTAGCTCCCCGTCTAGCACAGCCTGGTGGAGCAGAAGGGAGTTGAACCCTCGACCTCCAGAGTGCGATTCTGGCGCTCTCCCAACTGAGCTACTGCCCCTTGCTAATTGACAATTGTCAATTCACAATTAAAAGATTTGGCGGAGAGAGAGGGATTCGAACCCTCGGAGAAGCTTTTGGCCCCTCACACGATTTCCAATCGTGCCCGTTAAACCAGCTCCGGCATCTCTCCAGATTTAATTGTCAATTGTCAATTGAAAAGTAAAAGTATTGGCGGAGAGGGAGGGATTCGAACCCCCGGTACCCGAAAGTACAGCGGTTTTCGAGACCGCCCCGTTCGACCACTCCGGCACCTCTCCGTTTTGATTTTAGAATTTAGAATTCGGATTTACGAATTGACTCTTACCAATTAATTGTTAAGAAATGAATCTAATTAGTGTCTTTCTGAAAAGTATCAATTTTTCTCAGACCCTGTCATTCCGAACGGAGTGAGGAATCTAATTTTTACCAAAATATTCGACTTACAGATTTCTCCCTTCGGTCGAAACGACAACTTCTTTATGTCTCTACAGACTAATTAGCAACTTCGTTTAAACGATTTTTTCTGAGCTTAACAAAAAAATCCTTTAAAATCGATTCACATTTTATTTCTAGTATTCCAGGTATCACACTGATTGACGAATTGAGACGAGTATTCTGTAAAAGATTGACAACCGAGCCAGCGGAACCGAAACTGGGATCAGAAGCACCGAAAATCACTTCTCCTATTCTTGCATTTAGAATCGCACCAGCACACATTACACATGGCTCAAGGGTTACATAAAGGGAAGTGTCGTCCAACCGCCATGAGGCTAAATAATTCGCAGCAGCGGTAATCGCTAAAATTTCAGCATGAGCAGTAGGATCCTGGAGTGTCTCAATTAAATTGTGCCCCCTGCCAATAACCCGATTCTCATAAACAACGACCGCCCCGACAGGTACTTCTTTTTTTTTGTATGCCTTTTCCGCCTCGAAGAAAGCCTGCCCCATCCATTTTTCATGTTCAACCATAACAAAACATACTTACTCTGTCAAAGCAATCGTCTATCCAAAAAATGCTAATTCTAAAATCCAAATTCATAAATCTAAAATCAAGATGGTACGCCCGGAGGGACTCGAACCCCCAACCTTCTGGTCCGTAGCCAGACGCTCTATCCAATTGAGCTACGGGCGCTTGTTTGGTGAAAGGTTAGTAGTGAGTTGTGAGTAGTTTTTACGTTTCTATATTGCTGCTCACTAATAACCAACTAGTAGCGCGTACGGGAGTCGAACCCGTGCTA
>CBFDBN010000047.1:0-15106 GCA_965603055.1 uncultured bacterium
TCCATTGGCAATCGGATCCCCAATTTCATCCCGAATTCGGGTTGAATTCACCGAATCACTTTCCAATTCAGCGTGAAGATAATTGGCAAAAAAGGAGGAATCCGCCGGTGTGCCGTCGGCAATTAAATCGAATCCAATATCCTGCCCGGTTAATACCAGCCAGCCTCCCTCGTCAAGAAAGGCTGAAATGGCTTGCTGCTCTTCCAGCGTAAGACTGGATGTTCGATCATCTCCAGTAAACCAGATTACCGTCTGATAATTCTGAAGTACATCGGCAAAAGAGGGGATGCCCCGAGATTTTACTTCCCAATTGTCCGTGTAAATTTTGGCAAGTGACATCGGCTGATTGAAATACTGTTCATAATTTGCTCCATAATCGTCGTCTACCAATAAAACATTGGGACTATCGATTTTAACATCGAAACTAACAACAGAGGAATAATTATCATCAGCGGTGAGATGGAGTTTCAAAGTTGCCAGGTGACCAACTGCTCCTGTTCTGACAGAAAACGAACAAGGGATCACCAGGTCATTTGATATCTTATCGTATTCATCTTCCAGGATTTTGATACCATAAACAGCAGCCGCCGGGAGTTCTATCGATGGATCATCCGAAGTCAGCCTGGCAGTTATGTTTCGGGATATTATCCCCTTGTTTGTAATTTTTATCAAAATCGTTACTGCTTCTCCCGGCTCAGCAAATCCATTATTATTTCCCTTGCTGTCAACGATTTGATGATACACATATTCAAAAATTGGTGTTGTGATGATATCAATTTTCTTGAGTACCCAGTCATCTCTGTCCAATTGAACCGTTAGAACTGAATCGGATAAGGCATATTTGAATTTCTGGAGGCTATCCTCGACCATTATTGTAAAAGTTGTTTCCGAGGTAGTCGTCGTAATCGTAAAATCAACTGGCATTTTGAACATAGGAGCATCGGCTTGATCCTGTCTAATAAAAGCATATAATTTGTGTTGTCCGTCATGCATTTCCTGATGCCAACCGAAAGCATATTGAGGGTAGCCCGGCTCATAAACCCATTGGTGGAAAAACCATCCCAACGAATCCCCGACTACTTTTTCAAACGCATGTTGAAGGTCTTCGGTCGTGGCAGAGCCATATTCAAATTGGGAACGATATTCTCTTATCCCAGCCCAGAAATTATCTTCGCCAATTATGTGACGCAGCATGTGGAGTACCCAGGCTCCCTTATAATAAACAATGCCGGCATACACTTTATTAGGATCGCTGATGTCATGGCGATAAATAATATCTTTATACGATAAAGCGCCGTTCTCGTTGAGCATGTAATTGTGATATTTTTCCGCTCCCTCAAGATGACCAAAATAGAGCGCTTCAGTGAACGTCGCAAAACCTTCGCTGACCCAGGAATGATGAAAATCCTTGGGCGTTACACAATCACCCCACCATTGGTGTGCCAATTCATGAACAAAAACATTGTCATAAGTATGATTGCCGGTAATGAAATAAGGCTGCACACATGAAAGCGTCTGGTATTCCATGCCTCCCCAATAGCCGACATATTCTGCCACCCCATATTTTTCATTGTAGTAGGGATATTTGCCATAATATAATTCAAGGATTTGAATCATCTCATTCAGATTGTTAAAATCAAGCCCGGCTTGATTGTAATCTTCCGGGTAAACAAAGTGCATTATCGATAAGGTATCCTGGTCTGAACTTACAAATTTGTCTTCAATTAACTTATAATCTGAAATTGTGAAAGAAACTAAATATGTGGCAATCGGATTTCGAATTTGCCAGTGGTGGGTCTTGGTGCCATCTCCATTGTCTGTTACCCCAATTAAGGCGCCATTGGAAGCAACCGTCAGGTTTGATGGAACAGAAATTTTTATGTCCATCGAATCCGGTTTATCATCGGGACGATCCTTGCAGGGCCACCAATAACGGGCGTAATAGGGACAACTTTCCGATGAAATGGTGACGACGCTTCTGCCCCGATCAAATGTCATGGGATTAAAACCGGTGTCTAAGGATGGCTTGCCGTTGTAAAAAATAGTAACCGATACTTGTTCGTTTTTGTTAAAACTTTGATCCAGGTCTATAGTTAGCAAATCACCGTCACGATTGTGTCCAACAGCATTGCCCGTCACTGCGGTCACTGAAAGATTTTGGTATAGATCGAGCGTTAACTGGGCAAGATTGTCGATGTCGCTCGTTGCTTCAACTGTCACTAAGCCGTCGACTGTTTCATTTTGAGGATCAATCGAAATGTTGATTTCATAATAGCAGACATCAAAATTGGTCTGGTTGGAATTGGAATAAGCAACGCAAATAGAGCAACTGAACGTTGTTATCAATATTGATAGCAGAAAGCCCCAAACTTTTAAAAAATTTGACATGCTTCATCCCTCACAAATTTATTAAAGGCTTAACAATATAAACAAAAATAACATTTAAGTCAAGAAAAACAAATAAAATTGCTTTGAGATGATTATTGAGAATTATATTCTGATGAGGCAGAATGGATGGAGATATTAGTGATGCGAAGAAGTCATACGAGTACCAGAGAAAGGAACAAACACAGAAAAAAAATTATCAACAACAAACTGGTCGATGTGAGCGCATAAGCGCCTAAATGGAGTTTTAAAACCGCTAGGTAGTAGCTTAAAAAATTCTCTGTGAATCTCCGTTAACTCTGTTGCTCCTTGTAAGATTTTTTATAGTAATTTTTACACAAACTTTGAAATTCCAGGACAATAAAATAGAGCGTATACGAAATGCTCCTCACCCAACGCGCTACGCCTTACGCCCTACGCATTACGGTTTTAAAGGCTACGACTTAAAAATATTCCAGTAACTCTCCTGCCGATTTGATAGGCACCGGAAGGATCGCCCTGGTTATTTGTGCCCGGGTACTCAAAATGTTTTTTATCAAACAGATTATACACAGTCACTCCCAATTCGGTTGTTTCTTTTAAAAATCGGTATCCCAGTCTGAAATTCACCAGGGTATAAGCATCGACCTTACCATAAGCCCAGGTTTCATTCTTTTCGGTCTCGCCGACGTAATGCACCATAAGATTGGCGGAGAGACCATTATCAAAATTGAGCCTTAGATTTCCATTGATTTTATCCCTTGGTGAAAATTTTACTCGTTGACCCTTTTCATTTTCAGGAGTGAGTGGATCGTCTTCCTCCCAGGTGATATCCTGGTATGAATAATTGATTGCTGCCTGTAGCCATCTTGCCGCGATGAATTCAAATCCGAACTCACCGCCAATTGCTTTTGATTTGCCTGCATTAGTATAGGACTTAATACCCGGTACGATAACGGATTTGGCAGGATATCCCAATATAGGACTCACATCCTGGTACCCGATCGTTTTAAAAGCGATGAAATCCTCCAAATTATTATAGAACAAATCTAATTTCGCCCGGAATTTTGGACTCAATAATGCCTGATACCCGATTTCATAAGATGTTATTTTTTCAGGAAGAAGATCTGAATTTCCCCGTGCCTGCACGATAATGGTATTTGGCGGAAGCAACGGTGAAATCATCGAACTGATGTCACTATTTTCATACAGGTAAGACTCGATGAAGGAGGGACTTCGGAACGCCGTTCCATAAGATAAACGAAGATAATGCTCTTTGAACGGCGATATCAATAAATTTGCCCGGGGAGAAAATTGCTCCTTTACCAGTGGATGGATATCATAACGAAGACCGATTGTAAAAGCAAAATTTTCACTGGGTTTGAATTCATCCTGAATATAACCAGCAATCAAATTTTGTCGATGATCCTGATCGATTAAATCACTTTCCGCAACATTTAATCGGTAATTGCCTCCCAGGATAACTGAATTCATCGAGCCCAGGTTAAAAAGAAGCTGGGATTCAATATCATAAGTATTGGCAGTAAAATAGTAAGGCTTAAGAGCCGGCTCCAGAATTGCATCACCACGGGATCGAGACCAGAATGCCTTCGTGGAGAAATTTGCCAGGTTCAAACCAAATTTCAGATGAGCCATTTTTTGCTCTCGATTCATTCTTCCAATCCCGGAAAGCGTCTCTCCCTTTCCTTTATTATATCCTGCTTCAAAAAGGACTTTGGAGTTATCAGCAATTTTATATTCAAGATACCCCTGGATTCGTTTCACATCTCGACTGGGCTGGCTTTTGTCTTGCCATTGATTGGTTTCGTCTAAACCCAGCGAAATTTTATAACCATATTTATCAGAACTTCCAGCATGAATAATCGAGCCTACATAAGTATTAAAATTACCGCCATTAGCAGAAACATGAGTTCCTTTTGATTCATCAGGACTCCTGGTAATGATATTAACAACGCCACTAAAAGCATTCGCTCCATACAGCGCAGAGCCAGCACCTCTAATAATCTCTATTCTGCTAATATCTTCCAGGGAAATGGGAAATGAATCCCATAGAATGATCCCGTAAAAATCCCAATATACATGACGACCATCGATCAAAACAAGCATTTTGTTGGACATTTCCTTGTTATAGCCTCGTGCATTGATAACCAGGTCTGAAGCAGAAATTTGCATGACATCCATACCGGGTACCATTCTCAATACATCAGGGATAGTAATTGCGCCAGAATACTTGATATCTTCATCAGTTATTACGGTAATAGCAGCCGGCGCTTCACTGATACGTTGTTCCCTTCTTGCGGCTGAAATAACGGTTATCTCTCCAAAAGTAAATTCTTCCTCTGCCAAAGCAGCTCCCATGTCTGCCAATATTGATTCCTGGTTGACGGAATCAGGGATGTTTGTCGAAGGTGCTTCTTTCGGTTCTTCGATAGTGGTTTTGGACATCGCGCTTAAAAGTAAATTCTCATCCAGGGTTGCTTCCCTTGGTGTGTAGTCTTTCTCGCCACCTTCGAGAATCTCAACTGATCTACCATTAATTTGAAGATTTTTTGCTTTACAGTCAGCTATTATGACATTGATTAATTCAGGACTTGCTGCTGATGCCGAAATCGCTTTATCACTATAACGAATGATGCAGTAATTTAACTTTGACTGGTTTTTACTCGAAGCTGCAAAATCAATTCCTGCCCAATCTGTGTTTGTCGGTAGAATAGTAGTGGATTGCCTTGTGATGCCAAATTCTTTATCATGAGCAGATGTAAACACAATTCTTTTTCCAACATTACCTACTGCTTGCAGGGTTCCCTGGACCTGGATATTATAGTAGCCAGCAAATTTTACGACCACGCCTGGTTCAATTGTTAAAGTTGAATTTGCTGGTATATTGATATTGCCTGTGACTATATAAGGACTATTTTCAAGTCCCCATCTTCCGGTTTGTATGTCACTAACTTCAATTCCACTTACGGGAGTTGCGACTAAACTATTGACACAGAAAAATGCTAATACAACAATAAGTTTTATTTTTAAATTTAGTTTTAGTGACATGAAGCTCTCCTTTGATGAATATTGTTAAGCTGATATTTAATTAATGAGTTATTTGATATTTTGAGGCAATTCTTGTACCAATCTTATATGTTAACTAATTATTTTGATATAAATTAATATTATAAAACTTATTAAGTCATATATTTATATATGGTAACAAAACATTTATTGTTTCAATTCAATACAAATTCTCTATTTTAAACATAATTAGGTTAGAAATCACAAATGTGACATTGTTTCATAGTGTGACAAAATTAACCGCAATTGATAATGTATATATGGGTTTATTATACTTTGTTTTTGACCAAAAGGAAAATAAGGGCTAAATAAAATGATGGCATATAGTTTGCAGGATTTGCCTCTCCAAATAAAATGAATAGTATAATTTTATAGGGGTGGAATGATGAAGAAAAAAAAAGATTTCCAATTGATTTGGATATTGATCTTGGTGGGATTCGCCGGCAATATTCAGTTCCTGCATGCACAGGACAGTGCTATCGATTGGTTCAATCGAGGCACAGAGGTGCCAGGAACCCATGAAAAGATTACCTGTTATTTGCAGGCAATAAAACTTGATCCAGAATTTATCGAAGCCTATTACAACCTGGGGTATGTATATAAAAATTTGGGTGATTTTAACAATGCAGAAAAGGCTTTCCGGCAGGCGTTATTAACCGATCCCTCGAAGCTCAATAATGAAAATAAACTTCGGATCACGTATGAATTAGGAATTACCCTGAAAAAATTAACTCGATACGCCGAAGCATTAGAATCCCTTGAAAGTGCGAAAAACCTTGCCAGTCAAAAAGAGATTCGCGCAGCAGTTTTATATGAACTCGGTCGCGCGAAATTGCTAATGGGAAATTTTGAGGGTGCCGTGGCTGAATTCAATGAAGGATTACAACTTAATAGCAGCAAACAAAGAACTTTTGAATCAGCAGTTGAAAATGCCAGAACATTGCGGGAAGTTGATAATTGGTATGTGCAGGGTAATAATCATCTAAATAATGGTCAATACGATGAAGCCATTAGTGCGTTTACCCGGGTTGTCCAAACAACTCCCAATTATAAAAATGCGCTCCAAAGATTAGCGAGTGCACAACAGGCAAAGGATCGACAGGCAAGGCAAGACAATTTGTCTGATGTTTATGCCCGAGGTATCGGGTATTTACAAAGGGGAGATTGGCAAAATGCACTTGTTGCCTTTAGACAGGTTGAAAAAATCGATCCGAACTATAAAGATGTCAAAGTCAGGTTAACCGAGTCCCAGGCAAAACTTGACCAGGTGTTACAGCAGGGAGTTTATGATAAAATATACAATGATGGTATGGCAGAATATCGAAAAGGAAACTGGATCGATGCAATCGTCGCTTTTAATAAAGTAAGGGAATGGAATCCGGGTTATAAGAGTGTTGATCGTATATATCGTGATGCTCAAAATAAATTAAATCAAGAAGGAGAAGATTCGGTAAAAAATCGTTACTATGCCCAGGCAAAAACTTATTTAAATAGAGGAGAGTGGGCGTCTGCAGTTGCAAGCTTGAACCAGCTCAGAAATATGGATCGAAACTACCGCGATGTCCAATTTCTGTTGCAACAGGCACAAGCCGGATTAGAAAATGAGGCTAAATTCAGCCAGCTCGAAAATTATTATACAGAAGCCATAAACCACTATAACAATGAGGATTGGTTAAAAGCGATTATCGCGTTTGAAAAAATTCAACAGGTTAATCCAAATTATCAAGATGTTACAGAAAAGTTAGCAGCAGCACAGAACAACCTGGATAATCCAACGACTGCACTGACAACCGAAAAATCAATAAAAAATAATTCATCACCACAGCAGACAACCCGGAGCTGGATCTTCATCGGTGCGGCCTTATCACTATTTTTAATTCCAGCCGGAGTTGCGCTGTTCATCGTTCCAACAACACGAGCGAGATTGTTGTTGATTCAGGGGAACTACCAAAAAGCTGCGTTGATTTATGAATCTATTCTGATGAAAAAGCCTGATAAACTGAAGCTCTATCCATTGTTAGCCAATATATATTTGATGTTAAACAGAAATGATGAAACAGCTCGAAAGGTTTATGATTTTGCCCTCCAGATGGATATAAGTCCCCAATTGCGCCAGCGACTGGATGAGCTAACCAATAGAAAATTCATAAATAACAGCGAATCCAGTGATATTGAAAGTCTTGAGCAACAGTTAGCGCGGGAGCTTCTTAACTTGAAAAATTCTTAAAGCTTACACAAAATCTTCCAATGATTCTGCCTAAGCCGGGGCTTTGAGATGAAGTCCTGGCTTTTTATTAAGCGAAATTAAAAAGAAAACCATTTGACTCCAATGATTTTTTTTATTAAATTCTATTTAATTTAATTACTAGCCTGGAGTAGCCAGAACCAAACCGCTAATTACACGAATTCTCGTTCGGCGGATCTATAATTAATCAGATCTACCTGTGGAAGATCAGGCAAATTTCGCTAATTATTAATTCGCGTAATTTGAGAAATTTGCGTAATTCGCGGTCAAAAAATTTTTGCCCATTAGGCAAGAAGTCTACTTTGTGGGTACTAATTTCTGAAATAAGGATAAAAAATGGAGACAAATTTCAAACTGGAACGCCCATTAGTATTTTTTGATCTGGAGACAACACACCTGGATGTGAACATTGCCAGGATTGTGGAGATCGCTTTAGTTAAACTATTTCCCGATCAAACAACAGAATCGTTCTTGACGCGAATTAATCCTGGCATTCCGATACCAATAGAAACGACCCGGATTCATGGTATCAATAATTTTGATATCATGGATAAGCCGACTTTTCGCGAGATAGCGGTCGATATTCAATCATTTATCAAAGACTGTGACCTGGCAGGTTATAATCTGATTACTTATGATTTACCAGTTTTAACGAATGAATTCAAGCGTGCTGGAATCAAGTTTTCCACAGAACATGCGTATGTTGTCGATGTTATGAAAATTTTTAAGATGAGGGAGAGACGCAATCTAACAGCAGCTTACCGATTTTATTGCCAGAAGGAATTAGAAGGCGCCCATAGCGCGCTGAAAGATACCCAGGCGACACTGGAAATTTTCCAGGCTCAAATGGAAAGATATTCAGATTTACCTGACAGCATCGAAGAACTTCATCAATTCTGTAACCCGCGAGATGAACGGTTTGTGGATAATGACAAAAAATTCATCTGGCAGGATGGTGAAGCCTGTTTTACCTTTGGCAAATACAAAGGCTCTCTCTTAAAAAAAGTCGCTGAAAGTGATGCAGAATATTTAACCTGGATGTTAGGACAGGACTTCTCACGCGAAGTGGAGCAAATTATTCGTTCTGCCTTGCAAGGTCAATTACCTGCTAAAGCAGAGTCCAATTCGATAGGTGGTTAGGTAATTGGGTAATTCGGTGAGTAGGTAATTGGAAGACCAGCTAAGTTGGGAATTAAGCAATATGGATGGATTGCCAGGTGCTATATTACCCAATTATTAAAAAAAATGACTGAAAAAGAGAAAAAGCAATTCCGCAAAAACCTTCTGGGCTGGTTTAATACAAACCAACGAAGATTACCCTGGAGGAACAACAAAAATCCATATCATACCTGGATTGCTGAGGTGATGCTTCAGCAGACCCAGGTAAAGAAAGTTCTTGATTATTACCAAAAATTTATCAATCAATTTCCCGATGTGTATGCCCTGGCAAAGGCAAATTTGCAGCAGGTTCTCAAAGCCTGGGAAGGAATGGGTTATTATGCCCGGGCGCGGAATTTACGTAAAGCAGCTCAAACTGTTGTAGCAGAAAAAAAAGGAGTAATTCCAAAAAACTATGATGATTTTAAAAAATTACCCGGCGCAGGAGAATATATCACAGCAGCGGTATTGAGCCAGGCTTTTAATGCTGTTTACGCTGTTGTGGACGGCAATGTGAAAAGAGTTGTTTCTCGCCTGTTCTTGATCGACCAGCCAGTCAATTTATCTTCATCCCGATCAATTTTTAAACAACATGCAG
The DNA here is from genome assembly GCA_965603055.1 of uncultured bacterium. Lineage (GTDB taxonomy): Bacteria > Zhuqueibacterota > Zhuqueibacteria > Thermofontimicrobiales > Thermofontimicrobiaceae > CBFDBN01. Next base: position 9,453 of record CBFDBN010000047.1, read on the forward strand.
ATTTACTTTTAGACCGCCAGGAGCCAGGTACTTTCAATCAAGCGATGATGGAATTAGGAGCAACTGTTTGCCGTCCGAAAAATCCAAAATGCGAAGCGTGCCCGATTTTTTCTTTTTGCGGTGCATTTAAATCAAACCGACAAAATGAATATCCAATATCGATTAAATCTAAACCGACGCCGGAGTTTCATATCGCTGTTGGCATTATCCGCAATGAAGGTCAAATTTTAATAACACAGCGACAACCAGAGGGATTATTAGGTGGATTGTGGGAATTTCCCGGTGGTAGATTGGGACCGGGAGAAAATGCGGAACAGGCTTGTCTCAGAAAAATCAAACAAAAAATCAATCTCGATGTAGAAATCAATGGTTTCCTTACGAGAATCAATCATGCCTATACTCATTTTAAAATTATACTGGATGTTTTTAATTGTCGTTTTCAACAAGGCACTATCGCTTTAAACGGCCCGGCCGATTACCGCTGGATTTCTGTTTCAGAGATTGATAATTTCCCCTTTCATGCAGCCAATCATAAATTCATCCCGCTATTGAAAAGAAAAGCTAAATGAATTATAAAACAGCCTGGTTCTTTAAATTACGCTTTCATGACCGAAAACAAATTGGAACTTTTAATGAAAAAATGCTTTATAAATAGAAATTATAATAGCAGTTATTATTACTACTTATTCAGATTAGTTTTAATTAAGTAAAATAATCCTGTCATTTCGACGAGCGAAGCGAAATCTGTACAACGCACATAAGTTGAAATTTGCCACAATTTAATGGGCTAACAGATTCTTCCCTTCGGTCGGAATGACATGTGAAGTTATTAATCTGACTAAGTAGATTTATTTATTTTTCTTATAATACCTGGTTTTTGGTTACAGTTTTGTACCTTAAAAGTTTTGAAAAGCTTTGAGGTCTGGATAAATTGTAGTTCTTGAGGTCATTATTATGCAAACTAAAAAAGCATTATTAGTGGTTGATTTGCAAAATGATTTTTGTCCCGGCGGCGCATTGGGCGTTCGTGACGGGGATCAGATTATCCCCACGGTGAATAAATATGTCGATCTGTTTTTGAAAAATCAACTCCCGGTGTTTGTTTCACGGGATTGGCATCCAGAAGATACCAGCCACTTCAAAGCATCCGGTGGACCCTGGCCCCGGCATTGTGTTCAAAATACCCGGGGGGCTGAATTTCACCCTAATTTTCAAGTGCCGGGCGAGGCGATTATTTTGTCGAAAGGAACAGATCCTGAATTAGATGGTTATTCGGTTTATGAGGCTCACGATTCAATTGATAAATCCTTTAACCAGTTGCTGATAGAGATGGGGGTTGAAGAATTGTACATCGCGGGCATCGCAACCGATTATTGCGTGAAGATGACTTCCCTGGACGCTTTTAAATATGGTTTAAAAGTAAATGTTCTGACGGATGCAATCAAAGGTGTTGATAAGCAGGATTCACAACGCGCTATAGATGAAATTGTCGCGAAGAACGGGAAGTTGAAAAACTATGTAGAAGTAGCAGAAGAATTAATTTGAAAATTCTCTCAAAAACTTCTTGATTATTAGATTTAATTTTCTTATCTTAATAAATTTTGAAGTCGAAAGTTATTTTGAATTAACATAATGAATATAAAATTAGTCAGGGAGAGTTCAAAATTGAAAACATTTTCACCAAAGCAACAGGATATTGTCAGGAAATGGTATCTTGTAGATGCGAAAAACCAGGTTTTGGGCAGACTGGCAAGCGAGGTTGCTCGAATTTTAAGAGGGAAGCATAAAGCAATTTTTGCCCCTCATGTTGATGTTGGCGATAACGTCGTTATTATAAATGCAGAGAAAATTCGTGTAACCGGTAAAAAGGCTCAGCAGAAACGATACAAACGTTATTCAGGTTACCCGGGTGGATTAACCGAAACAGTTTATGAGGACGTTCTTGCGACTTACCCGGAAAGGATTCTGGAACATGCGATTAAAGGGATGTTGCCAAAAAATCGTCTTGGCAGACAGATGTTCAAGAAAGTGAAAATTTACGCTGGAGAGGAACATCCTCATGTGGCTCAAAAGCCTGAAGTACTCACATTTAATTGAAAATAAAATTATTGAACATTAAGACGAGGTAGTTTATGAAAGCTGTTGAATATTATGCAACAGGGCGAAGGAAAGGTTCAATTGCTCGTGTTAGATTAATGCCCGGTACCGGGAATGTACAGGTCAATAAAAAGTCGCTGTTAGACTATTTTAAACGTGAAACGTTAAAAATGGTCATCGAACAGCCATTGGATAAGACTGAAACATTAGGAAAATTCGATATTGCGGCAGATGTCAAGGGTGGTGGACTCTCAGGACAGGCTGGTGCATTGCGTTTAGGAATTTCCCGGGCATTGACCCAGTATGATGAGGAACTGCGACCGATCCTGCGCACAAATGGATTTTTGACCCGCGATCCACGAGAAAAAGAGCGGAAAAAATATGGATTGGCTGGCGCACGAAAACGCTTCCAATTCTCCAAACGATAATAACTTCAAAAAAACACACACTTCTCCTGATCGTCTGGGGTGCCATTTATGGTTCTGACGATAAAGACTGAATGTAACGCAAACAATCTTGTTTGCGATCAGTGACCAGACTGAAGTCTGTACTACGGTGTGTATTACAAGAGAAGTGGAGGATTAACCCAATAATTTAAGGAGATTTTTAATGAATGTTTCTTTGCAAGATTTACTAATGGCTGGAACTCATTTCGGTCACCTGACACGAAGGTGGAACCCGAAGATGAAAAAATTCATCTTCATGGAAAAAAATGATATTTACATTATTGATATTAAAAAGACGTTGACGATGTTGGAACATGCCTGTGAAGAGGTTGCAAATATTATAAGGTCAGGTGAGAGAATTCTGTTTGTCGGTACGAAAAAACAGGCAAAAGATATTGTTCGAATCGAAGCTGAACGATGCGAGCAATTTTTTGTTAATGAGCGATGGCTGGGTGGTACATTAACGAATTTTGTAACTGTCAAGAAAAGTATCAAGAGATTGAAAAATCTGGAGAAGATGGCGACAGATGGGACTTATGAAAAACTGAACAAAAAAGAAGTATTGAATGTAGAGCGAGAGAAAGAAAAACTTGAAAAAGTGTTGGGCGGTATTAAAGATATGGCAAAATTACCAGGCGCCATCTTTGTGATTGATGTAAAAAAAGAAGATATTGCGGTTCAGGAAGCTGATCGCTTAAATATTCCGATTATCGGATTGGTTGACACCAATTCAGATCCGGATTTAATAGACTTCCCCATCCCGGGTAACGATGATGCATTTAAGTCAATTAATATAATTACTCGATCCATCGCTGATGCGGTTATTGAAGCGAAGCAGGGGCAGGTTCATGAGGAAGTTGAACAAGAATTAATGGAAGAAAAAATTGCTGTTGAAATGAAAAAAGAAGAATAGATTAACTTGATAGAGAAAGAGGAGTTGAAGATGTCAATATCTGCAGCCGATGTGAAAAAATTGCGCGATAGTACTGGTGCTGGTATTATGGACTGTAAACAAGCGCTGACTGAAACAGAAGGAGATATAGAAAAGGCGGTTGAAAGCTTACGGAAAAAGGGGATTGCCAAGGCTGAGAAAAAAGCCAGTCGTGAAGCAAAAGATGGCTTAATTGAAAGCTATATCAATCCGGAAACCAGACTGGGGGTACTTCTGGAAGTGAATTGTGAGACCGATTTTGTTGCCAAAACAGCAGATTTTAAAAATTTTGTTCGCAATGTTACCATGCATATTGCTGATAAAAAACCATCGAACAGTTCCGAGTTGATGCAGCAAAAGCTTCTGAATGATCCTGGTAAAACAGTTGAAGAAGCTCAAAAAGAATTGATCGGCAAAGTGGGCGAAAATATTGCGATCAAGCGGTTTGAGCTTTATGAGTCAACTAATGGATTGATTGAAAGCTATATTCACCCGGGAAGCAAATTGGGTGTGCTTGTTGATGTGAATTGTGAAAATGATACAGTAGCTCAATCGACTGATTTCAAGAAATTTGTGCATGATGTTGCGATGCAAATCGCTGCCAGTAACCCGATGGTTATTAAGCGTGAGGATTTATCTTCAGAAGTCATTGATAAGGAGATGAATATTTATAAATCCCAGGCTCAAGCTCAAAAGAAACCGGCACATATTGCTGAAAAAATTGCCCAGGGAAAGATGGAAAAGTTTTATCAAGAAGCGTGCTTGATGGAACAAAGTTTCATTAAAGATCCGAATATTACAATTCAAAAGCTAGTGACTGAGCTGGTTACGAAGATGGGAGAGCAAATCATCATTAAACGATTCGCAAGATTTCAATTAGGGGAATAGAAAGAGAAAGATATTTTATGCCAAAACCGGCGTATAAACGAATTCTGTTAAAATTAAGTGGCGAAGCGATGATGGGTAGACAGGGGCTTGGCATTGATCCCCAGGTTGTTAATGCTGTTGCCCAGGAGTTAAAGGAGGTGAAAGAGTTGGGGGTGGAAATTGGATTAGTTATTGGCGGTGGGAATATCTTTCGGGGATTATCTGCCAGCGCCCGGGGGATGGATCGAGTGACGGCTGATTACATGGGGATGCTTGCAACTGTGATCAACGCGCTGGCGCTCCAGGATTATCTTGAGCGATATGATGTACATACCCGTGTTTTGACCGCGATTAAAATGGAACAGATCGCTGAACCCTTTATTCGTCGTCGAGCAATTCGCCATCTTGAAAAGGATAGAATCGTAATTTTTGCCGGTGGCACTGGTAATCCATATTTTACAACAGATACAGCAGCGGCACTCCGTGCGATTGAAATTGAAGCTGACGCTATTATAAAAGGCACCAAAGTTGATGGCGTTTATGACGATGATCCAAAGATAAATGAAAATGCAACTAAATTTGATCAGCTTAGCTACATGGACGTCGTAAAAAAACGATTAAAGGTGATGGATACCACGGCTGTAACATTATGTATGGATAACGACTTGCCAATAATTGTTTTCAATTTAACTGTCAAGGGTAATTTAAAAAAATTAATTCTTGGAGAATCCATCGGAACAATAGTCTGCGAGGAGCAAAATGGTTAATAAAATTCAGAAACAAGCTGAAGAGAGAATGACAGGCGCAATCGAAAATCTTCGCTATGAATTGAATAAAATTCGAACTGGCAAAGCTTCTCCATCAATACTGGATGGTGTAAAAGTGAATTACTATGGCTCCGTTGTGCCCCTGAAACAAGCTGCCAGTATCTCTGTTCCCGAGATCAGGTTGATTACCGTTCAGCCCTGGGACAAAAGCATGATCAATGAAATAGAAAAGACAATATTAAAATCTGATATTGGATTAACCCCGGTGAGCGATGGTCACATTATTCGATTGCCTATTCCACAACTAACTGAAGAAAGAAGAGTAGACTTGGTAAAACAGGCAAAACGATTGGGTGAGGAAATCAAAATTTCGATCCGCACCTCACGTCGGGAAGCCAATGAAAGTATCAAAAATGCCGAAAAAGACAGCGCAATTTCCGAAGATGAGTCCCACCGGGCACAGGATAAAATTCAGGAATTGACTAACAATTATACTAAAACAGTAGACGAAATTCTTAACGCTAAAGAACGGGAGATTATGGAGAT
>CBFDBN010000048.1:0-15056 GCA_965603055.1 uncultured bacterium
CAGTAATAATTTTATCAACACGATACGCATTCTGCCCGCAGAAAATGAGGCCGTGTTCCACATCACCAAAATAGGAATTCAGAAGAGCCAGTGCAATACAATATCTCGCAGTTTTGACTTTACAGGCCGTGAGACATCTATAAGGACAATTTATTTTCAGCTTTCCTTTAACTTCAAGGTCCTTTAAAAAACGATTATTTATCGCCCGTCCAGGCATTCCAACAGGACTTTTAATAATAACAATATCCTCCTTTTTCACATCCAAATAGGCTTGCTTGAATTGCTGAGACACACCGCATTCTTCGGTACAGACAAAACGGGTTCCCATCTGAACACCTGAAGCGCCCAGGGCAAGCATTCCCGCAATATCTTTTCCGTTATAAATACCACCTCCAGTGATAACAGGAATTTTCTTTCCGTATTTATCTTCATAGGGTTTAATAGCTTCCAGGACTTCAGGCAGAAGTTTTTCGAGGGAGTGGTCCTCTGGATGTTCCAGTTGTTCTGCTGAAAAACCTAGATGTCCCCCGGCCAGTGGTCCTTCCAGGATCAGTCCATCGGTGGTTCTTTCATACCGTCTGTTCCAGGTTCGCAGGATTAATTCTGCAACTCTGGCAGAACTGATGATGGGCACAAGGTTTTCACTGGGATCCTGGACTAAAGCCGGAAGTTTATTTGGCAATCCGGCGCCGAATACGATCGTTTTAATTCCTTCTTGTATCGAAGTTTTGATAAGATCATTTACGTTGCTGAGCACACCCATGAAGTTTACTGCGAGGTGGCCATCTGTCATACTCCTGGCTTTGCGGATCTCATTTACTACTGCTTCCCTGGATGTTCTTTCATACTCATCTGCCAAAGCTTTGATATCCCCTACACCAATACTGGAAATTGTGCCGATTCCGCCCTGGTTTGCTACTGCTGAAGCCAGCGAAGCAAGAGAAACCCTGACGCCCATCCCCCCTTGAACAATAGGTATATTTGCGGATAAACTTCCGATCTGAAGTTCAGGAATCTTCATTTATATCTCCATATTTCCTAACTATGAGGCAAGCGTTGCCTCCACCGAAACCAAACGAATTACTCAATGCCGCATTTAAATCAAGCGATTCAGCGCCATTGGTAACATAGTCAAGAGGACAATCAGGGTCAGCTTCTTTATAATTAATGGTTGGCGGGATCATACCAGTAAACACACTCATTACAGTCGACACGAGCTCCACAGACCCCGCGGCTGCCATAAGATGACCAATCATCGATTTTATTGAACTGACCTTGAAGTTGTTTGCATGTTCGCCAAATACCTTTTTAATAGCAGCACTCTCACATTTGTCATTTAAAACAGTGGATGTGCCATGCGCATTAATATATCCTATTTTTTCAGCATCCATATCAGCGTCCTGCAGCGCCGCTTGCATAACTCGGATCATGCCATCGCCCCCGGGTTCTGGTGCCGTAAAGTGATAGGCATCGGCCGTATTGCCGTATCCGACGATTTCAGCATAAATTCTTGCGCCTCGCTTTAAAGCATGTTTCAGATTTTCCAAAACAACAATCCCGGCTCCTTCCCCCATCACAAAACCATCACGATTTTTATCAAAGGGTCTACAGGCATTTTCAGCGCAATCATTTGGAGTCATAGATCGTGTGGCGCAAAAACATCCATAGGGCAGCGGGGTTATACATGCTTCGGAACTACCTGCGAGCATGATGTCGGCATCTCCCCTCTGAAGAATCCGAAAAGCATCGCCAATGGCGTTTGATCCTGTCGAACAAGCCACAGAGAGAGCAGAAAGGGGACCTTTCAATCCATATTTAATGGAAACCATACTCGCTGCCATATTGATGAGCAGCCTGGACACAAAAAACGGATTTAAACTTTTGGGCCCATTTTCTTGAAGCTCGAAATACCCCTCTTCGATTGTCTGTGAACCCCCAATGCCGGAACCGATGATGACACCGGCCCTGTTTTTGTCAAATGAGAAAGATTCCAATCCGGCATCTTCAATTGCCATTGCAGATGCAGCAATTCCAAACTGTGTGAATCGATCCATACGCCTTGCTGATTTTTTGTCAATCCATTCTTCAGCTTGAAAATCTTTTACCTCAGCCGCGAGCTTAGAACGAAAATCTGTTATATCAAAATGAGTAACTTTCGCAATTCCGTTTCGCCCGGCCTTTAATCCTTCACAAAAATCCTTTACACCTATACCAATCGGTGTTACAGCGCCCAAGCCGGTGATAACAACCTGATGTTCGTTCATGATAAGAAATTCCTTATAAAAGATATTACAAAGATATGGAGCGGCATTATAAAAATAGATACCTTATCTTTTAGATAATTAACTTCTTCTATTGAAGTAAAAAATATTTCATATTTCATGCCATATGTTATATCGAATAACATGGCTCACCTGCCGTCGACATTAATAATCAAAACTTGATAAAAAGCACATTACTTCATTAATAAACCACTAAACTTCCGAAATCGCGCCAGAGCAAGGCGGTCAGGTGCAGCCAATTATTAGGTGCAACTTGCTTATAAATAAGAAATTACAACAATTAGCATATTTATACTGAATATTAAATCTGATTATTAAAAAATAGTTTTGTTTATAAATTATTTGAATGTTGTGAAACAATCTTATTAAAAAGTGCTTCCAATTCAACATTATCATAGCTGAAATTTCTAACTATCGATTTAGCGACTTTCGACAGCTTTTTATATCCCCATTTCATTCTGAAAGCAGTTTCTTTTTCTGAATTTCTTTGAAAATAGAATGGTAAATTGACATCAAAGAATGAAATACTATCTGCACATTTCAGTATATTTGCTTCCTGCGTCCCACCAAATTCGTGCAACAATACTAAATGAACAACTTTATCAATAAAACCCTGATTAAAGTTATATTTTACCAAAATCTCGTGTAATATGATTGCACTATTCTGTGAGTGAGCCTTTTTAAATTCGTCGTAATCTGTGAAATTCTCTCGCTTGATTTTCCGTTGTTCAATACTTCTTTCTATATCATGTCCCAATGCAGCAATTTGAAGTGCCGTATCTGCTTCTGGTTTTAATTTTAAAACCCATTCTCTCGTATTTTGGGAATGTATTGAATCTTCTGGCACTTGAGATTTTGAAATAATCGTTTCTATTTCTGATTCAATATTTTTAAGCATATTTAAATCTCAAAACGACCAACCTTCTAATTGATTCAAAATTACTAATGATTGCTAAAATTGCCAATGTAATAAGAATTTGATTACTCAATGCACCTATAAAAATTAGAAATAGCCTAACATCTCGTCCCATTCTCATTCCATTGATTTCTTTTATTCTTTTCCTAAAGATTGTATCATATTTATCAGCAGTATAGCTGTTCAAAAAACTACCCATCAGAGCCATAAAACCGATAGTCCAAATAATAATGTCATTATGTAATATCCAATGACCATGAATCATCCCAAAAATAATTATCGCATCTGCATATCTATCTAAAACTGCATCAAACCAGCCGCCATATTTTGTTTCAACGAGTTTCAATCGTGCGACTTCGCCATCACAACCGTCGATTATGGATGACAAATGAACTAAAATTCCACCAATGACGAGAGAGAAATAATCTCCGAAATAAAAAAATAGCGCACCGAAAAGAGCAATAATAAAACTTATTAGTGAAATTTCGTTGGGGGTTATCTTTGTTTTTAAAAGCAATTCAGATATTTTGATTGAAATGGGTCTATTTAATATCCTGGAGACAGGCCCGTCGGTATTTTTCTTTAATTTTTCAAACAACAAAGATTTGGCATTTTTCAAAGCGCTATTATCGTCCACATCAAGCCAGTATTTATCAGAAATATCAAACGCTTTCATTTTATGACGATTTGCTAAAACCTTTATTCCCGCAGCTAAACTCTCATTGCCGCTATCAATACTTTCTTCAAGGGCATCGAAAATAGCTGGTGTACATAAAAATATGCCGGTATCAATTGCATTATGATAGTTAAGTTGTTTGTTAATATCTTTAATTCAGCCGTCTTCTATAAAAACTTTTGTAGCATCATCCACATCTAAATATTTATGATGATCTTTATCCACACAAAGAATACATCCATCATCTTCAATTGTTTGTTTTTGAAGTGCAAATAAGATTCTATAATCAAACAGATGGTCAGCCATTAAAAGAATAAAAGGCTCCCGCATATAGTTTTTTGCCTTAAGAACTGATATGCCATTTCCTTTTCTCCACTCATCATTATATATGTAATCAATATTTACACCCAATTTTTCCCCATTTCCTAAATATTTTTGGATTCTTTTGCCTTTGTAACCTATGACAATCTGATATTCCTTCATACCTGATTTTTTAGCTGTCAAAATTACCCTTTCAATAAAGCTCAATCCCAGTAAAGGAATTAATGGTTTGGAATCACCATTTTCTTTTTGTCTTATACCCTGTCCTGCAGCCAATATTAATGCTTTCAATATATTGTTCTCCTTAATTTATGAAAAAATTGGCAAAAAAAAATATCAATCTTAAGCACCTAACATAATCTATATTGCTCGATTTTAAGAAAAAACATGTCTAATATTGGAAATTTTTTAAGTTTCTAAGATTAGACATAGATATATACGGTTATGTTTTGTTCGAAGAATATAATGAAACTCATCCACAATCTTCGCTTTTTTTAAACTGGAAGATTTACCCCTGGCTGTTCCAACTTCTGTCTCCATAACAGCTAACTATATTTCAGATTTTATATTTTGGAATTAACTATAGTTTCGAATTTTAAGTGCCTAAAGTGAGCTAAAATTAATATTAATAATATTCAAAGCTTGGTAAGTGACTATTGAATCCCAACTTGTGTATTTTTTAACTTTAGTCATCCTGTCCGCCGTCTTTTGGGCGGATTCAAATTTTAGCTCACTTAAAACTTCAGTAGGAATTAAGAAAAGTGGTTGAAAATTAAGTCTTATTGTTTAACTCAAAATAAGTATATTACGCCTTGTCTCTAATTTTTATATCAGCCTTTGACTTGAGCTTTTCCACGTATTGCTCAAATAGCTTGTTAGAGTTTTCTTGTTTAAGTCGTAATTTTATTTGAACTTTTACCTGTTCAAAAGGAACTTGTTGACTTTTTTTGCTCTCGTCCATTCGAATGATGTGAAAACCTAAGGGAGTTCGGACCAGATCGCTAACTTCACCCGGGTTCAAAGCAAAGGCAGCGTCTTCAAAATTTTTAATCATGTCGCCGCGGGAGAAAAATCCAATATCACCGCCTTTTAGCGCGGAAGGATCCTCAGAAAACTGTCGGGCTAATTTTTCAAATTCCTCACCGTTTTTAATCCGCTGGAGCACGCGACGAGCCCGGTTCTCCACATCTGTTACCTTGCCGGGATCGGCTGTTCCAGAAACTTTGAAAAGAATGTGATGGACGCGAATCTGTTCATCCTGCAAAAATTCTTCCCCATGCTCATTATAATATTGAAGCGCTTCCTCATCGGAGACATCCTTAACTTGCGATGCTACCTGCTGGTCTAAAAGCTTCTGCACCATTAATTCTTTCGTTAAATTAACGGTAAATTGTTCGATTGATAGTTCCGCTTTCGTAAGCGCGTCAAGAAATTCTTGTTCCGTTGGAAACCTTCTTTTTATGGTGTTAATAACCATATCGACTTCATTTTTGTCAACCCGAATGTTTTGCTGTTGCGCGTCCTGTGCCAGAAGCCGGATGGAGATAATCCATTCAAGCGCCTCCTGCCATAATGCAGTATCAGCTTTATCCGCTTGAAATTGATCCGTATCTTTGCCCAGTTGATTTAGAAATTGCTTGATTGCTTTATCGACATCATTATAGCGAATCGGATCTTTATTGACAAGCGCCACGATAGTCGAATCGGCAAAAGCTGCGGCTAATTCCTTTGATTTTGATTTATCATCTTTTGAACAGCTTATGACTATTATTACGATAAGTAATAAACTCAGACCTGCATTCACCGGTTTCCAATTCATATCCGTCCTCTTACTACAATAGTTTATTGCCAAGATTGATTAATTTTTTAATATTGAACAAGGATTAAGGGCCTGAAAATCATCGAAGGTCTTTGACTCTCAATTGTAAAGTTGTTCGACCGAGATAGGTATTTTCTTCGATCACATAAGCCATATCCAAATTATTTACTCCAGGATCGATACGGTAGATCAAATCGCCAAGATTAAATCCGATTGCATCCATAACGATTCCATCCTGTCTTACTTTGAATTTCAGGTGATTGTTCCCAACGATTGAGGGGGTTCCTACCACCTGAAGTTTTTGTGAGAAAAAAACCGGGCGCATATTCTGTGGACCAAATGGAGCTAATAGTCTTAAAAACTTATAAAGCCGACTATTAATCTCACTCAATCGGATTTCGCCTTCAATCCTTAATTTTGGAGCTAATAACTCCTTATCTAAATGCTGGCTGGCAATTTCATTAAATCTTGTTCGGAATTCTTCAATATTATCTCTTTCAATCGTCAGCCCGGCAGCATATTTGTGCCCACCATAACCGATTAGAAGATCCTCACACTGTTTTAAGGCTAAATAAATATCGAATCCAGAGATACTTCGAGCTGAGCCCTTTCCCACACCATCTTCAATAGAAATCATGATCGTTGGACGGTAATACTTCTCCACCACTCTTGAAGCGACAATTCCAATAACCCCCGGGTGCCAGCCTTCTTGATCTAATACCAGTCCATAATGATCGGCTAAATTGTAATTTTCCTCAACAATGTGTTGAGCCTTTTTAAAAGTCTCTTCATCGATATTTTTTCTCTGTCGATTTTCAACTTCAAAAAGATTGGCAATTTCCAATGCCCGGTCCTTATCCTGGGTTGTAAAAAGCTCAATGGCGCGTTCAGCATTTCCCATCCTGCCGACAGCATTAATTCGAGGGGCTATGATAAATACAATTTGCCCGGTCCCCAGCGTTTTATTGTGCAGCCCGGCGACTTTGAGCAGCGCTTTCAAACCGGGTCTATTAGTTTCATTCAGCCTTTTCAAACCCTCTTTAACAAAAATTCGATTTTCATCAATAAGCGGCACAATATCAGCTGCACTTCCGATCGCAACAAGATCAACAAACTCCTTAATCACATCTTCATCTATTTTCATGGCTGCTATTAAAGCCTGGGCTAATTTGAAAGCCACTCCAACACCAGCTAATTCTTGAAATGGGTAATTGGAGTTTTCACATTTTGGATTCAAAATTGCATAAGCGTCTGGTAGCTGAATGCCCGGTTCATGATGGTCACTGACTATAACATCCATATTTAACTGGCGAGCGTACTCCACTTCTTTTATCGCTGTAACACCACAGTCGACCGAGATAATCAAGTTTACATTTTGTTTGGCAGCTTCATCAATTCCGGTGGTAGAAATTCCATATCCTTCCTGAACCCGATGTGGAATATAATAACAAACATCAGCATCCAACTGTTTTAATACGAGATAAAGCATTGAAACAGAAGTAATTCCATCTACATCATAATCGCCATAAATTAATATTTTTTCTTGTTGTTTAATTGCTCTTGCAATTCGTTCAACTGCTTTTTCCATATCTGCCAGTAAAAATGGGTCGTATAGGTTTTCCATTTTACCGCGAAAAAAAAGTTTTGCCTTGTCGAATGTATCGATGCCACGGTTCAGGAGTATCTTTGCAATGATTGGAGGTACATTGAGCTGTTGGGCATAGTTGTCGATAGCTTCTTTTTCTATGTTATCCAGCAAAACCCATTTTAAATTCATTAATAGACCTTTCATTGAACGCAACAGATTAATAAACATGAAACGAATTGATTCTCGGATGAGAACAGATTCACCCTTGCGAAGATTCCGAACCTTCGCAAGGGTAAAATCCGAAATCCAGTTCGTTTTAAAAATAGTTCATCAATCCAAAGCAAATCATAAGCCGAATTCTGTCGAGGACGATCATTTATCTGGGATCCGCCTCACGCCGGACCTCAAGCAACCTACCCGAGAGTCAAACGAAACGGGCAGCTTCTCCTCTCCTATTTGGTCTTGCTCCGGACGGGGTTTACCATGCGTCCCCTGTTACCAGGGAACCGGTGGGCTCTTACCCCACCTTTTCACCCTTGTTCCACAATTGAGCGGAACGGTATATTTTCTGTGGCACTTTCCGTAGGATCACTCCTCCCTCAGGTTATGAGGCGTCCTGCCCTATGGAGTTCGGACTTTCCTCGCCCCGACATGCTGTCGAGACGCGATCGTCTGCCTTACTTCGGATTGATGAAGCTAAAGCGTTGAGATAAAATAAATTAACAACTATCTCTAAATATTTTCCAAATTTGCTGCTATTGGCTTTTCAACATGGTTATTGAACGCAATCAAAATTCTTCCACAAACCTCACAGCTAATCAATGTATCCATTTTGCGCACTTCAACAACAGTTTGCGCCGGAATTGTTGCAGAGCAGGCATTGCAGGTATAATTTTCTATTTCAGCTAATGCAATGCCGCCTTTACCTTTGCGAATTCTTTCATAATTGGCAAGCAACCACCGATCGATTGAAGGAGCTATATTATTCCGTTCACTCATCAGCACCGTTTGCTCGGCTTCGGTTTGATTGAGTTTTTCCTGTAAGTCTAATTCTTTTTTATTCAGGTGCTGTTCTAATTGAGATATTTGCTCTTCGAATGTTGAAATATCATCAGTTAACTTTTCCTCTTTTTCAAGTAATTCCACGCCCTTTAGCTCAGCTTCTTCAAGATGCTTTTCCATGGTTTCGATTTCCAGGGTAATTGCATCATATTCTTTGTTGGTTTTAACTGAATAAAGCTGATCCTGGTATTTTTTCAACTTTTCGGACATCGATTTTCTATCGATTTCGTTAGTTCGGCTTAGCTTCTTTGTCTCTTCCAGGTCTTGCCTGGTTTTTGAGAAATCTTCCTTCAGAATAAATAACCGGGACTTTGAATCCTCGATTTGATCGGGAAGATCTCCTTTTATCAACTCCAATTCCATCAATCTTTTATCAATTTTCTGGAGATTTACTAACTTCCAAAGGTCCATTTTCTTTATAACCTCCATTTAAGGCTCAATCTCATCTCATTAATAAAAAAAAAGTGTACCGTTTAAGAAGGGCACACTTTTAGCAGGTAAATCTCTCTTGTTGTTAAGCTATCGAGCACTTGCCAAACAAGAATAATCATTCGACCCAACTTCATGCCATTCATACATTTATTTCCTGGTGCATTATGTAGCTAACTTTAATAAAAAAAGTTAATTAAACTATATCGAAAATTTGTGATAATTAATATACGAAACTAAGTTTTAATATGCAAGTTAAAATTTAATCGAAATTTATTTCTATTTGCATTGGCAACACAATTTTGTAAACTATAATGAAACTGAAGTGATTTTGGCATTACAATAAACTGATTTCAAAATATATACCGACAAAAATACCTTGCTTTTTTCAATATTTATTATTAATGTTAACGATGAACTTAAATTTATCTACTGCTAATGCTTTTTATCAATTCTCAATAGGTGAAGGTTATGAGTGAGGGGATCAACATTGAACCAGTTCCATTTCATAATAAAATATTTTTTTGTGATATTATTGGGTATTCAAAACTGGAACCGATCAACCAATATGAGTGTCATGCGCAATTGACGCGTATCGTCAGAAGCTGCCTGGACAAACAAAAGGCTAAACTTCTGGAAGATGTAATTGCATTGCCAACCGGTGATGGATTAATCCTGAACTATATTAAACCAAAACCTGACATTCATCTTCACACAGCATTGGCTGTATTAGAGATCCTCTCGAAATACAATAAAAATACTTACTGGCCAATAAAGCTCCGCATCGGTTTGAATACCAATGTCGATTCGATTGTTATTGACGTGAATAACAAAAAAAACATTGTTGGGAGAGGTATTAATCTGGCGGAACGAGTGACAAATTTGAGCACCCACGGCAGAATATTAATGCATCAAAGGGTGTACGAAGATTTGAGCAACTATAAAAAATACGATGGTAAGATCATATACTTAGGTGAATTTACTGTTAAACATAAAGTCCTCGTTCCGATTTACCAGTATGTTGATCATGAATGTGAATATTTAGACAACAGCCCAATCGAAAAAGCTGAAGAAAGCGCTTCTACCCTCACCCTGGGCGATATCCGAAAAAGCCGCGTAAAAGAAAATATTCTCAACATTAAATTAAAAGGCTATGATCACGATTATTTTGATGATCTGCATGAGTACCTGGAAGAGTTTTTCAACAATCAACACCTGTTCCAGAATACCAAAATCGCAGTAAATTGGATTGCTAATGAAATGCTTGACAATGTGTTTCAACACGGCAGTCTCAGCCATGAAGATAATGTTTTTCTTAAATTGGATCGTGTGAAAAATGGGATCCTTATCTCAACTGAACAACCCGATCGCCCCGAATTTAAGACCAAAAATATGGAAAGTTATTCAGAGGATCACTTTTTAACGATGTTGAGAAAAAAAGGAATCAACATAAATGTTTTGCATTCAGATGATCGTATGACAATATCCTGTACGCTGCCCACCGATTTCAAAATTAAACAGCTTCACATGCTGGATGTCGATCATGATTCAAAAACGAAACAAAAAATTGGCAGTGCTTTGAGCCTGGAGAACCAGGAAATTAAAGAATATAGTGCAACGATTAGTTATATCCTGTTAGAAAAAGGGATCGGACTTATTAAATTAAAAGATAAAATATACCAGGATGAAGTTTCCCAATTTAAAGAACTAATCGACAGATTTTTAGCAGAAGAAACAATCGATTTTATTGTGGACCTATCTGAGCTGACCTACATCTGCT
Source organism: uncultured bacterium (assembly GCA_965603055.1). Lineage (GTDB taxonomy): Bacteria > Zhuqueibacterota > Zhuqueibacteria > Thermofontimicrobiales > Thermofontimicrobiaceae > CBFDBN01. Next base: position 10,874 of record CBFDBN010000048.1, read on the forward strand.
CCGCTGGTATTGCCAGCCTGATCAATTGCTATCGCACCGCTCGTCGGCAAGGCGGTACGATAATTTATGTCAATCCCAATGAAAAAATTAAAGAAGTTTTTAGTATTTGCAAGTTAGACCAGATTCTACAAATCACCCGGAATGTCGAGGATGCGCTTGCCTATTTTCAAATATTTTATTAATCGCTTCGTTGAAAAAACACCCTTGCAAAGGTTTTGGTTTAATTGAGTTTGTATTTGTTGATGATAATTATCAGTAAACTAAAATACCTGGTATCTCAAAAACCTTCGCAAGGGTAAATTGTACTAAACCAACAGAATCATTAACTACAATTATTACTTACCAGTGAGGGAGAAATGGAAAACAGAACACCTTTTCCACCCGTATTCTGGGTGGCAAATTTGATTGAGGTTGTTGAGCGGTTTGCTTATTATGGAATTTACGTGGGATTTGGAATTTACATGACAACTGTTCTTAAATTTGATGCCGCCAAATTAGGAACTGTACAGAGTGTATTTTTGTTTTTCTCCTATGTCATACCGGTTATTTCCGGTACATTTGCCGACCGATTTGGATTTAAAAAGGTTTTAATCGTTTCTTACTTAGCCTACCTGCCGTCTGTTTTACTATTAATTATTATGAAATCTTACTCCGGCATTTTACTCACCATGCTGAGTATCGCCCTGGCGGCCGGTATTTTCAAACCGCTAATTTCAGGCACGGTAAGAGCAGTTACCGACAAAACTAACAAAACCATCGGTTTCGGTATTTTTTATGCGATGGTCAATATTGGCGCGTCATTTGGTCCCCTGGTCGCTGGCAAACTAAGAGCTTTGTCCTGGAACTATGCATTCTTAGCCGCTGCAATCGGCATCGTTGTTATGTTGTTGATCACCATCTTTTTCTATAAGGAACCAGAACGAGAGATTGAAGGGATTACCCTGAAGAAAAAATTAAATGATATGGTCATTGCCTTATCCGATGTGAAATTCGCTATCTTTTTAGTCATGCTAGGTGTTTTCTTCTGGCTTCCATTCTGGTCATTTTTCAACTTATGTCCCTTATATGTAGATAGCAATCTTGATACTGCACGGCTTTACTTTAACGTAAAGAGCGTTTTGGGTACGGCTGTTGCAAACTTTCTTTCCCATTCGGATGAAAATGGAGTACGAAGAATTCTTGGGGAAACGATTGCACATACTGGCTATATCATTATGATTTTCCAGGTATTTGTATCCCGAATCGCTGAAAAATTTAAAGCATTGCCAACATTTTCTACCGGGTTATTGATTGCAGCAATGGGCTTTTTGGTGATTGGCTTTGCGGGAATCATGTCACCTGCACTGGTATTTTTAGGCATTTTCCTGTTCGCTTTTGGTGAAATGACTTCATCACCTCGCATCCAGGAGTATATCACGTGGATTGCACCGAAAGAAAAAGCCGGTCTCTACATGGGATCCAGCTTTCTTCCCATTGCGATAGGAGGGGCATTAAGCGGGTTGCTTTATACCTCACTCTGGGGAAAATTTGGGCAAATTGAGCGTCCTGAATATGTGTGGTTTGTTCTGGCAGCTCATTTAATCTTGGCAATTCTGGCTGTGTTCGTATTTGCCCGAAAATTAGGCGAGTTCAAAGAATTAGAAGAATAGATTCCTGGTAAAAACATCCTTTACTAAAGGTTAGAGCAGAGAAGTGCCTTAGTGATTGCATCGGAAAAGAAAAAAGTAGGGCGTAGTGCGTTGAGTCTGGGGCGCGCGTACATACATCTGTCACATATCGCCCCACGCTCTTCGCCCTACTCACTACAATTCGAATAAAATTTCCTTCGCTATAAAAAACTCATAATCAAAACGACAGGTGAATAACCTCCTTTAATTCAAATCCATCCGCATCTTCGATTTCAAATCTTTCTGCTCGATTCTTAATTCATCTTTGATAATATTAGCAGATTCAGGCTTAAAATCTCTCGTAAATTTAGTTTTGCCCTGGGGTCGCTCAGCCTGTTGATCGATGAGGAGTGTCAATTTTCCCACAACGTTTTGAGCATCGACAATTGAGCTATTATCGTTTGCTATAATGCCATCCAATATCTTGGGGATTTTCCGGAAAAAGGGGAAAAAACCGTTAGTAATTTTTATTCTTTTCGTTAGTATTTCCTCAATAAATTCTCCAATGAATAAGGTGAATTCTTCAAATTTTTGATTGGAGAACATTTGAGCCGAATTTTGAAGGGCAATACAGGCATTTTTTATGTTACGAAATATCTTTTCATCAAGATTATTATCTTCAAGCTTTCTGATGGATTCTTTTAAAATGTGTAGGTCACCTTTAATCTCCTCTTCAAAAATCTGATCAAATACTTTTTGAGGTCTGGCTGCTGGAGAATCATCCCCCGGTTCTTCAATGATTTCCTCTTCTATTGGCGATGCTAATGATTCGCTTTCTTTGATGTCAAAAAATGGATCGAGACTGACAGCGTATTGGGAGGTCGATTCGGGTTCATCCGATACAACTGTTGTATGGGTCTTAACTTCTCGAATGGTTTGACCGGATTTTAGCCCGGTTGCAATCAACATAACTTTGATTTTGCCTTTAAGCTCCTCATCAATTCTTGCTCCCCAGATAATTTTTGCATTGGGCGCTAATTTCTCTCCAATCGAGACAATAATACTTTTTGCCTCCCGAATTGACATGGTTTCGTCACCTGTAATATTTATCAATGCGCTTTGGGCACCGGTAATATCGACCTCGAGCAATGGGTTTTCGATAGCTTTCGCGACGGCATCGGCAGCTTTATCCTCAGTTTCACCTTCTCCAATCCCGATCATTGCCGTATTCCCATTTTTCATTACTGAGCGGACATCAGCAAAATCCAGGTTCACCAGACCTTTTTCTGTAACCAGTTCGGTAATTCCTTTTACGGCATTTACCAGAATCTCATCGGCGACTTTAAATGCCGCATTCAACGGCAAATCAGGGACTAAATCCAGAAGTTTGTCGTTTTGTACGACAATGACTGTATCAGAATTTTCCCGCAGACGTTCAAGTCCATTCAAAGCATTTTCTGTTCTTAAAATACCCTCTTCAGTAAATGGAATGGTAACGACAGATATAGTAAGGGCATTCAAGCTGTTAGCAATTTCTGCGATTACTGGGGCAGAGCCGGTACCTGTGCCTCCCCCGAGTCCACAGGTTATAAATACCATGTCGCTTCCTTCTAAAGTATTTTTGATTTCCTCTTCATCTTCCCGTGCAGCATCCTCCCCGATCTGGGGATCGCTGCCAGAACCAAGACCATTTGAAATATTTTTCCCGATCAAAATTTTACTATCTGCCCGGGTAAAAAGCAAATCTTGCGCATCTGTATTAACCGCAACGGTTTCTACACCGTTGATCCCGACTTCTGTGATACGAGTTATAGTGTTATTACCCGCTCCACCGGTACCCACCACCTTTATAATTGTGCGATGAGCGTTTAATATTTTTTCCAGTTCTTCATCTTTTGCTTTCAAAATTGACTCCTTAGTAGACATATTGTCCCTCATCGTTTTTCACACTATTTTTCACGTCAAATTATTCTATAAGTAATACAGGTTATATATTACATTCCATTCTAAAAAAATGAGAAAAAAATTTTTAAATATGACAATAAATTACAATTTACGTTATTAAAAAGAAACTGAAAATTTCCTGGTTTTATTGAGGGTTTTCATATAATATTCTTTTAACAATATTAAAATCGACATATATTTAGCCCTATGATCGGTATTGTTTACATTAAATTCTTTAATTAGATTAACTCCATCCTCTATTCCCAGCACGATTGGAGTTGGTGGCTTAATAATATGTTTGTTCGATAAACTGCTGACAGATTCTATCAGTTCTGGTAGAAGGGCAAGTTTTTCCATTCCAAGTTTTTGCGCCAGATGTTTTAGCGATGAACTCGCCAACTCAATATCTTCCAATGCCGATTGTATCTTTTCGTCACTTTTCAATTGTGGAATGGCTTCGGAAAGGATTTTGTAATACAAAACCGCTTCCTGTTGAAAAATCTTGTTTATGGATTCATCATGGAAGATTCCTATCCCCTCATCAACCTCTAATTTTTCATCATTTTCATCACTATACTTTTCAGCTTTGTCGTTCTCATCATATTCAGTCCCCTCTAATTTCTCATCATTTT
>CBFDBN010000049.1:0-15052 GCA_965603055.1 uncultured bacterium
TAAGGTCCAGAATGCCATCTTTGAAATGGGGACTGGTGGGATAGACATATTTTTTGTTGGGTCCCCGATCATCAGATTTTGGCGCATCGATATCGATTAATTTATCTGCTTTTTTGTTCTCAGTATTGATTTGCTGTCCTGTTAGCAAAGGATACGGCGGCGGTTTCAGGTAATTCAAGTTTTTATCCAGTTGGGGCACGGCAAAGGAAAAGAATGTAAGCAGCTCGTTACGGATTGGAACTCGCTCCAGTTGATAACCGATCTGTTTTCCATCAATGGAAACAGTGGTCGGATCAAAATCGATCCGGGCGACTTTTGTCTCCCCCGGTTTTATGGAATAGTCAAAGATAATTTTTTCTGTAGGCGATGCCAGGTAGTTGATCTCGATATTCCAGGGCTGAGTATTTTCCATGTAATTTAAAATAATTTCCAGTTTCAGGTCATCTTGCTGCATGGAGAGATGGAGCTCCGAATTGGGCACTGGTACGCAGCAGGTGAGCGAAGTGATCTCGTCGGGAAGATGAGGCGAAATGACTATCTTTCTATTGGGCACATCGGGATGGATGCCAACCAGGTCTTGAAAAATATTGCGGATATATTCTGCCAGGCTCCAGGCTTGTGAAACCGTACCCGATGGATCTGGAATATCATTACCGGCTGAGGGAATGGCGTTCAACAATTCAGACAACGTTCCCACCGCTCCCCGGTATAGAATTTGATCCGATTCAGACATCAATAATTCATAAGCCAGGTTTTGATAGCCATACTTCATCAAGCTGCTGACGACCGGTCCTGCCAGCCAGGTCCAAACTGTGCCATTGTGGTAGGCTTCGTCTTTGGGATAATACTTTGGCAACATAAGGAACGGATGAAAATCAGCATCATGCTGCCACAGCGAAGCCACGCCATAAGAATAAGTCAGCCGGGAGATAACCTCTTTCATCACGGTGAATTCATGTTCCGGTGGAATAACCGGGCTTTTCGGAACAGTGATGGCAAAAACCTGGTTGGGACGAATTTTATGGTCTGGTGTATCATCCTCATTCAGGTGATCGAACAGCGCCAGTCGCCCGGTATCCCAGAACCTGGTTTGAAAATTCTGTCTCACTTCATTGGCAATTTGCTGCCATCTTGCTGCTTCGGAATTCTTTCCCAATAAACGAGCAATTTTGCTTGAAGCCAATAATTGTTCGTACCATAACGCCTGGATTTCCACTGCCCGATTCCCCCGGGGTGACCAGGCGCCTTCAGTACCCCGGGCGTCCATCCACGTTTCGGCATCTTCGTGGATTAAAAATTGATACTTATCGGTGTGAAATTTCAGCGTTCCATCGATGGCTCGCTTCACAACAGGATAAAGTGTCTCTAAAATCGCCCTATCCCCAGAATACTGAAAATATTCCCATAGCGCTCGAATAAACCAGGGCGTGCCATCGGCAGTATTGTAAATAATGTTATCCGTGGTGACTTGATTGGGAATTCGTCCGTAATCTGGATCATTGGAATTCTCGTTCTGGAATTGGGCAAAGGAGGACAGAATCTCTTTCGCGGTTTCATACTCTCCTCGAACCAACACCGCGCCGGGGAACGAAATAAATGTATCCCTGCCCCAGTAATTATTGAACCAGGGGAGTCCAGCAAAAATGCCAACCACATCTTTGCCAGCCCCGGGCTGTCGCATAATCAGCTGATCCATCGAAACGAGCGCCCATCGAAAAGCCTTGTTCAGATCGGACACGTTGGTCTCAAAATGACAATCGCCCAACAGTTTGACTATTCTTTTCTTCTTTTCATTCACCAGTTGGACGACATTATTCATGGCGTGATCGGATAGATATTTTAATTCATCTTCACCCTCTGCCACGAGAATAAATATCCGACAAATATCTCTAACGATGCGAAAATGACCGACCCGGTTGGCAGGAAGTATGCTATCGGGTAAAGCTTTTACTTGTGGATTAAACTGAGTCGTGCCATCAAAACGAAACCCAATAATTGGCAGTGTTGGTGATTTCTCACCAGGTTTATTAGGGCTTAACACCAGCAGATCCTGGCTTTTGTACCATTGGGTTTGATACTGATTGATCTCTAGTGATGTTGGAAGCAGTGGCGTAAAATCGTAGGAATGAAGGTCGGGTGCGCTCAGTTCGATAACCAGGCAGTTTAAATTGTCGAGTAAATAGATATCTTCCCTTATTTCGCCACGGTAGATTCGAGTTAAATGATCGGGATAAACTCGAATCGTATCGGCATCTTTTCGTTCCAAAAAACGCCCATCAACGGCTAACAAATAGTCATCCAACACTCGCTGCGCCATGACATAGTATCCCTGGTGTCCTTCCTGGCGTATGTTTCCGGTCTCACCATAAAAAAAAGCCGAAGCTTTGTTGGTGAAAACAAAAGGTCTACTGTGACCGGGAGCAACATTGATGGCAAGATGTTCCAATTCAGGAATTTCGATGGGTTTTATGATTTCGTGCTTGTCTTTTGTGCAACTGATAAAAAAGAGAATTAAAACAAAAAAGATTCTATAAGTCCTCATTTTACTGGTTCCATTTTATAAATTTCTTCCCCTCAGATGAAATTCCAGATGCCAATTAACAAAATCAAAATAAATTCCAATTGACAAATTATCTTTAATTATGATAATTATAAAGTAAAAAATTGTGAATTGATAATTGTTAACGATAATAATCCAATTATTCTCTCGGTTTGATGGCTATGTCCGACACCCTCGTTATGAGTGAGGATCATCTTCATCAGGCTGAATTAAAATAATAGGGATAGACTCTTTTCTTGCTCTTTTTCTTCATATAATTTTTAGTTAGCTCCAAAAATATCCCTACATCCCGATCCAGGTCGACTTTTGTGCCATCAAAATAAAAAATACGGATGGGAAAATTAGCATAATCTTTGCTCACCTGGGGATAAATCGTTTCACAGACAATGCCGTTCATGCAGGTAAAGGGACTGATGTCGATAATTCCGTCTGCTCCCTTGTTGTGTAAATAAATTGACTTGCCAACATTGAGAACCATTTCGCCCAATGCGCCTTCTCGAGGCAAATAAGGCTGGCTGTAGTCTAAAATCTCCTGAACATGGGATGGCTCTTCATAACCCTCAAATTCTGCTTTAAGAGGCGAATAAAGAAAATGTTCATCCCGGTGCTGAATAGCGAATTTAATTTTTGCAGCTAACATATCCTTCGAGTAACGCTTTCCTGCCCTGATGAGCCGCAATCGTTGTTCATCGTTGGTAAACCATGCCCATTCTGCAATGTCCGACATCCAGGCTTCCCCGCCGAATTCTTCGATTTTATTGATCAAATATTCATTGCTAAATTCATTCAATCGGCAGTAAATTTCACCAACAATCCCGATAAGCGGTTTATCCCGGGTGAATTTAGCTGGCATGCGATGGTAGCGATTTCGTATTGTTAAAAATGCCTGCCGTAACTTTTCCAATCGTGCCCGGGATTTCAATTTCGGTGTAGCCAAAATATTGCCTATATCCTCCAGGCTTTGCTGAAAGATTTCATTAGCCTGGTCTCTCTCAATGGCATAAGGTCTGTATTTCAAGTGCATTTTTCTAATGATATCACTGGTGAGCACGGAATGCCAGAATGTTCTGATTAATTCTTGAGCCGATTCGCCAAATCCTTCGTAACCATCAGAGCTGGTTGGCGAAACGATCATTGCTTCCTTAAAGCCTTTTTCTTTAAGGATTTTTCCGAGAATCCCCTGGTACTGACCGAAACGACATGGTCCGCCAGCAGTGGGAAGTAAAAAAGCGGTTTCAGTTGGATTGAACGAAGGATCTTCGATAATTTTCAAAAAATTTCCCAGCGTAATCCGTTCCGGCAAACATTCATCGCCATTCAGATATTTTGATCCTAATTCCTGGGTTCTCGCATCAGAAGCCGGCGAAGGTCGGGCATCGATACCAATGGATCGAAAAGCTGCTGCAGCCAATTTTGCACCGCTGAAACTCATTCGGGGAATGTACATCGTGCGACCGACCAGGGAGGTTTTTTGTGTGTTCATTTTTTTTTGCCAATTCATTTAATAATTAAAGTTCATTACAGCTTCTAAATAAAATCCCAAAAAACAAATCTCAAATAACAAATAAATCTCAATTTTCAATTCACAAAATCTCAAAGAAAATATTAAATCCAAAAATTCAATGACAACCGAAACATATTTATAACTGAACTTATTAAATTTCCGATGTTTGGAAATTGATGCTTGGATAATTGGAATTTAATTGGAATTTTTGCTCTTTGGGCAAGAAAATGAAGGTTTAGGTACAAATTGCCTAATCACCCAGTTACCCAATTACCTATTTACCGAATTACCCAATCGACCAATCACCCAAACATCTCCTCCAATTTCTTCCGTCGTTCTTCAAAAAACGGTTCTGCATCCTGCCTTGAGAACGTTCGTTGTGTAAAATCCCGTTCGACCAGGTTTTTTAAAAATCGATTTTCAAAATCAGCGATTCTTTTACCATAAATGTGAAACGAATCCGACTCATCGATATAGCGACCGATCTTGACCTCTTTTCCCGTTCGTTTGCCGACTTCCCTGGCAACATATTCCATGACATGGATAAAAGCAAAACAGTTCATAAATGAGGCATCATAAGCATCACGGCTGCGGAAGCGGATGTTCATATTTAAAGTCGGTTTGCCATTTTCATCGTTGAGAATTCGGAACCACATACTTTGCAGACAGGCAGGATCATAAATATCAGTATCCATATAAGGCTGCCAGGTGATTGCCTGTGCCTGTCGGGTGTATGGCTGTTCCACTAATTTTTCGATCACGTATTCGATTTGATTAATGCGGACATAAGATTGCTTTTTGCCATGAATTTCTTTCTCAATCAATTTCACATAACTATGATCCAGCAAAAAATGCGATGTCTCATGCTCAAAAAATTTCTGCTTCTCCTCTTTTGATAAACAACACAGCACCCGATCGTATTCGCTGAGTGGAACTTCATAATTAAACAGTCTGCCATGATAGGTATATTGCCACCGTGTATCCGATGGATCAAGCGGTTCACGAATCCAGTGATCTTTGATACCGTCCCGCACTTCCTGCACGTATTCTTCCAGGTCTTCAAATCCACCGGGAATGCCGCCGAGATGGATCATCGGCTCCAAAGCTGGTTGTTCAATAGAAATAATGACCGTGCAATCTTTACTGGGTCGGTCGAGATAATTGCCTCTTTTATCTTTGGCATCGTACTGGGTACGAATTTCGCAGCCATAAGCGTATAATCCGACCATGGCGTTTTCCCAGGCTTGTGCCAGCGATGTTCCAGAGGCTGCCACGACTGGAATGTTGCCGGTAGCTGCTGGGCTGATGAGGTGAATTTTTTCTTTTTTATCTTGAAGTATTTTGTTTAAAACAGATTGTTCCATTAATTCTCCTTAAAATAATCATCAAGCGAAGCTTTGCGATGTATGAATCGGTTAGAAAAGAGGTGGAGAGCCGTTTTATTTGATATTAAATTCATGAAATATGTATTATGCATTTTTAATGAGATAAAGTAACAAAATTCTTTTTAAAATGTCAAGGACTTTTTTATCGATTCCATCCGCGGGTGGAATCAGTAGGTAATTTTACCATTTTTTAAATAACCATTTATTCAATTATTTTCTTGACATTATCAAAAAACTTGTATAAATTTTATTAGCTGTTAAGAAAAATATCGGGAAAAAGCTAACTAAGGAATTATCTGGAATTTGAATTTTGGTCATTGGAATTTATTTGGAATTTGGTTTTTGGGATTTGCAATTTTTTAACCAGTATCAAATCTCAGGCTATACACCATTAACTTACATCAGTTTCTAAAAACCAGGAAAATGTATTCGAAAAAATTATCCACTTCTTTTCAGCTTACCAGTCTTTTTGGCATAAATTTCAGCCTGGTTAAAAACCCACAAACCGAATGGAATTAAAAATACACCGGTCAGCAGCAAAATAAAAACATCTGATGATAAATCCCTCAACGATGCATTCTCTAACAATGCCTTTCGGATTGATCTCAAGGTATAGGTGCCGGGTGAAATAACTGAAAGCGGACGAATCCATGACGGTAATATCGAAACGTCATAATATACGCCGGAAACAAGCAAAACCAAAGCCTGAAATATATGCGTTGCCTGAACTCCTTTTTCCGGCGATAATAATGGCAATATCGCACCCATTAAACCCATACCTAAAAAAGCAAAACTTGAAATGATTACGATCAACAGCGCAGCGAAAATATTGGCATTGGCAAAATTGATCTTAAAAAACAGAGCAACTAATGCCATAATAATAATTGATCTTAAAATAGCGTATAATACCGCAAAAGAACACTGTCCCACTAAATAAGTAATACGATGAATGGGCGCCATAAAGGTGTATTCAATGGTACCTTCCCATCTTTCCCAGGCAACGGCTTCGGCAACATCATGAAACAGCACCGAGAGGAATCCCCATAATAACGAACCCACGATTAAAAATAATATTTTTTCTGGATCACCCCACCCGATGAGACCAATAGTTACGGTATTTACCACACTGTATATTAAAAATACGCTTTCCCAGCCAGCATATCGCTTGACTAAATTGAAATTTCTTCCCACAAATGCCAGTGAGGCTTTTAATTCGGTAACAATTCTATTCATTAAATTCTCCTAATGTAAATAAATTCTCCTATTATTGAAATTGAAAATGCTATCATTATGAATATTTTTATCATACCAGTAAAGCATCTTCATTCAAAATTCCTTCCAGCGTCTCTACAAAAAAATCAGCATTGACATCATTGAAAACCAATGGCGGCTTAATCTTCAAAACATTGTATAATGGTCCGTCGGTACTGATTAAAATTCCTTGTTCTTTCATTCTTTCGATAATAAATGAAGCCTCGTTCGCTGCGGGTTTTAAAGTTTCTCGATTGCGGACCAGTTCCACACCGATGAATAATCCCAAGCCCCTCACATCGCCAATGATTGGGAATTTCTCTTTCAATTTTTCAAGACCAGTTTTCAACCGAGTCCCAACTCTCAAAGCATTTTCTTGTAATTTTTCTTGTTCAATCACATCCAGCACGGCCATTCCCACGGCGCAGGAAACCGGATTTCCACCAGTCGTGTTAAAATATTCCATGCCGTTATTGAATGATTCGGCAATTTCAGGAGTGGTGATGACAGCAGCCAGCGGATGTCCATTGCCAATTGGCTTGCCCAGCGTGACGATATCGGGAACGACATGCTGCGTCTCAAATCCCCAGAAATGCGTTCCTACCCTTCCAAAACCGACCTGGACTTCATCGGCAATGCAGACGCCACCGGCATTCCTTACATGTCGAAACGCTTGTTTGAGATAATTATCTGGCAGGACAATTTGACCGCCACATCCCAGTAATGATTCACAAATAAACGCCGCTACATTTTTTCCGTTTTGCTGGATTTGCTCGATGGCAGCCTGAATATGGTCGGCATATTTTTTTCCAGCTTCATCATTATTCGCTCGATATAAGCCCCGATAAATATCAGGCATCGGCACTTTGTGAATATGCGGCTCTGCACCTTTCCCGCCCGGCCCATTAAATTTGTAAGGACTGATCTCGAGATTGGCTGTGGTATTGCCGTGATATGCACCATCAACGACAATTATATCTTTCTGTCCAGTATGATTCCGAGCCATGCGTAATGCCAGATCATTAGCTTCACTGCCGGAATTGACAAAAAAGCATACTTTCAATGGATCGGGCATTTTTGAAGTGAGTCGTTGTGCATATTCAATGATAAAATCATGCAAATATCTGGTATTGGTATTCAAAATTGCTATTTGTTTTTGTGCTGCTTTTACAACCCGGGGATGGCAATGACCCACATGGGGAACATTATTCACTGCATCCAGATAAGTGCGACCTTCTTCATCAAATAGATATTGAAACGCTCCTCGAATGATTTTCAACGGTTGCTGATATGAAATAGTCAGCGATTTTCCAATGAACTGATCTCTAAGGTTCAAAATTTGTTGTTTGCTTCTCCCCTGCCTTGATGAAGGGGACGCTATTTCACAGGCTTCCCTGAATTCCTTTGTTACTCGTTCGGGACTAATTTCGATTAATTTACCCAATAGATTCCAGGCCGGTTGCTCTGAAACAACAAGATATCCATTTTCTGGCTCTATCTTTCGATTGTAGGCAGACTGGGTAACACTGATGCACAGTCTGGCGCAAATCAAATAGAACAGCACTTCCAGTTCGATTTCGGTCAACGCAAAAGCTTTATGATAACCATTGATAATATGTCGGGCAGTGGATAGCGGATCTGATTTGCCCATCATCATATATGCCAATGCGATCGCCAGTTCACAAACAGTATACGAATAAACCATGTCGCCAAAATCAATAATTCCGAACGAGACTTTATTATTCTCACCCGGACTACGAACAAGTACATTCCAATTATTGGCATCGTTATGAATGACACTGCTGCGAAGCTGAGGGAACAATGGCAGCACAAAGGTCTCGATTTGAAGTAAATAATACTCAACCAGTATTCGCTGCCGTGGATTTTCAATCGCATGAATTTTACGATAGGCGTGAAGTATGTTCTTCAAATCCCAGGCTTTATAGCGATTGGCAGCGGGACGGTAAAAATGTTCGAACGCCTCATCCATTTTCCCCAGAAAGTGACCAAATTGGTGAAGCAGTTTCGGTGGATAGTCGTCAAGCTCAGCAACAAATTTACCATCGAGAAAGGTTAATACTCGAACCCAGTAAGAGTTGTCATCTTTGTCGGTAACTGTAGCAATCTGTTCCCCTGACTTTGTGGCGATTACCTCAGGAAATTTATAATCGTTAAGCCAGCTTCCGATATGTTCCATCGCCTTATTTTGCAGGTCGAGAATCTCGAACTTTTCGTCCCGATTGGCAATTTTTAATACATATTGCCTTCCAGTTTCATCCCAAAGTTTACAATTTTGATCGATTTCGCCATCCAGTTGTCGAACCGTGGCTTTGATGCCGTACAGATCTTCGGCAAAAAATTTGACATCATCTAACGAAAACCGAGGTCGAATTGAATCGATATCTGACAACTTTTAACTCCTTAATTTTCTTGCATATAAATTTCAAAGAAAAATCTTAATTTCTCTGTCCAGGAATTTAGAATACTTTTTTTATAACCAAGAGAATCCTGGCTAACAAAGTGGATAATTTTGAATAAGAGTACTAAATATTAAATTTGTAAGCAGTATTCTCGCACTGCATCAACTTGTCAATGTATTGACAAATTAATAGATTTTTTTTCAAGCAAATTTTTATTGTAACACAATTTGCCAAATTGTTTTAAATTTCCCCAATCGGTTCGCAATTCGGAATCGGCAAAGGCTCGGGCAAATGAAAATTATCGGGATCATTCTGAAATCGTTCGATAATCGATTTCGCCTGAAAGTAATGCGCCTTTTGATTGTTATCTTTAGCTCGCTTGATATGTTTGCCAAGCCAATTTTTCAGATCGTCAATTTTCAAACCAACCACAGCACAAACCTGGGGCATGGCATTTTTATCCGCAGCCAATTTCATTAAATGATTTAGAACAACCTGGTTCACAGCTCGCTGGATTTCACCATCATAGCCTGACTGTGGATCAGATTTCCATGTTGTTAAGATCAGCCTATCCACTACTTCATCCAGGCTGGGAAAATCTTTATTCAATGAATGATGTTCCACCAATCTTGCGGCTCGCTCTGGATTCAACAGCAATGAGATCGTCATATTTGCCACATTTTCAGCCGATGCCAGCGGATCAAACGTCAAACCGGTGTGACCAGAAAATAGTTCCTGCGATTGCCGGTATCCCGGTGGACGAGGTGGAATCAGTTTCAATATTTTTTCACCAATGGCTAAATTTTTTGACTGAATGGTTTTCAGCAGGACATCCAATGCCTGGCGCTGTTCATCGGGCTTAACAATTTCGTGGATATTTTGTCCTTCCCCTCGGATGGAATGATTGTAATAAACACCCCCAAGGACTTTGGCTGCCGCTTCGATCTGGTAACGGTGAAACAAGTAAATGGGAACAATCACCTCTTCAAGCGATGCCATCGAAGTACCGATGGGAATTCGCTTTTCTGAAAAATTTTTCAATGCGATCGATCGAATTTTCATCACCCGCTCCAACTCGTCCACGGGATGTTTTCCATTATCCCAGAGATGGGCTAACGGATGCGCACTTCCCGCCGGACGGGCATCCTGATCGGTTAAGAAATACAATCCGCCGGATAAAGCCTTGTTCAGTATTGCCTTCAACTCTTTCTGTTCATCAACACCATCGGGGAAATCCTGGTAACCATAGGCAATGGCAACTTTGTCCCATTCCCCGATCCCTTTGGTATAAGCATCTGATAAATCCAGTGAGCTATCATTTTTGATTTTAATAAGCGGATGAGGATAATCCATCACCGATGCCCTTTCATTGGCACTGGAAGCATAGTTATGCATTAAACCAAGCGTATGTCCCACTTCATGGCACGAGAGCTGCCTGATTCTCGCCAGTGCCATTTCAGCTAATTCGGGAGCATTGTTTTTATCAGCTTCAAAATTTCCAATAAGTCCCTGGGCGATTAAATAATCCTGGCGGACACGCAATGAGCCAAGGGCGACATGTCCTTTCAAAATTTCACCGGTGCGGGGATCTGTTACCGAGCTACCATAAGACCATCCCCGGCTTGATCGGTGAATCCAATTAATAACGTTATACCGAATGTCCAGCGGATCGGCATGTTCGGGCAGCAGCTTCACTTGAAAAGCATTTTTGTATCCAATGGCTTCAAACGCCTGGTTCCACCAACTGACGCCCTCGATCAAAGCTAAGCGAATAGGCTCTGGCACGCCACGATCGACATAATAAACAATCGGCTTCACCGGCTCACTTATTTTTGCGTTGGGATCTTTCTTTTGCAACCGATGACGACGAATGTATCGCCTAACAATTGGCTGATCTATTGAGACGGCAAAATCCATATAACTAATCGAGCCAAAACTGGAACGGGAATCGTAAACTCGAGGTTTATAATTACCATCTGGCAGTTGAATAAAAGAATGATGCTGTCGGATCGTTATGGAGCTCGGATCGGGAGTCACTTCCCTGACGAAATTTCCGGGATTTTTGCCGGAAAAAGTTAGTATGCTTTCATATTCAGTATTAAAGGAAAAATTTTTGGTGTTTTTTAGATAAATGGCAGATTTCATCAGGTCAAGTTTGTAATCGCCCTGTTTAGTTCTTTTAAGTGACCGAACAACATCCAGCGCGTCATTCAACAGGAATGATGTCGCATCGACCAGCACCCGATTGTTTTCCCCAGCTTCAATTTTAAATCCCCACGTTACTGATTTCGCAAACGCATCTGCCACAGCTCGGCGTTCAAAAGGATTGTCACTCATTGCACGATAGTCATAATTGGATTGGATCAGCAGCACTTTGGGTCCAAATTTTTGAAATTTCACAATTTTCGTGCTGCCCAGTCGGTTTCGATCCAGCCCAACATCATTGGAACCAAGCCCGGCCGGCAGGGAATTGACATACAGAAATTCTGTATTAAATTTATCAATTTCCAGCCATATTTTCCCGGTAGCTTCATCCCAATAGAAATTAAAATAGCCGGGGAATTTTTCCATGCCAGTCGTTTTTTCGGTGATCGTGATTGGCTGGGCATTGAGAGAGAAAAAAAGAATTAAACATAGTAAAAGATTGAGAATGATTCGCTTCATGACTTTACCTTTCTGTTTCAATGATCAAAATATAAAATAGGCAAAATAATTATCTGGCAAAATAATTTAAAAAATCATTTTGCCAACAAATTATTTTGCTATTTTGAAATTCCGATATATTCAATTTAACTTATCACCATATCTTTTTATCAAAGATTGATTCCATAATCCAAAGAAGCCCAACAAAGATAATAGCGATTGGAATAACGATCCTCATCCACCAATAAACCAAAACTGGAAAATGCTTTCCACTTCCCTTTGCGACTTCCATTAAAAACTCCGATCGTTTAATACACCATACCGCCGTGATAACCGCCAATAAAGCGCCCACCGTTTGCATTCCTGAGCCAAACGTCAAATCCCAGGGAATGAAAATTTTAAAATTGATCGTTGGCGGAATGGCAATCAAATAAACAATGGAACAAATAAGGATGACTGCCTGTTTTCGATTCAGTTTGGAATTATCAACGATCCCACCGACTAACACTTCGAAGGCAGCAACATCCGACAAAAAAGCAGCGCCGAAAAGACCCAGAAAAAAGATGAGACCAAACAGCCAGCCAAGGGGAATCAGCTCAAATATTTTTGGCAGGGTTGAAAATATCAAATCGGGACCCGAAGTTGGCTCCAATCCCAGGGCAAAAACAGCCGGAAAAATGGCAAAGCCAGCCAACAGTCCGGCAACCGTATCACCAATTCCGGTAAATACCGCATTTTTTGGAATATTACTTTTATCATCCAGGTAAGAGCCATAAATCACCATAAAAGTTCCGCCAAGCGACATGGAAAAAATCGCCTGTCCCAGTGCGGCGGCAATTGTAGAGCTTTTTAATGTGTCAAACTGAAATCCACCAATATACCATCGGACACCTTCGGCAGCGCCTTCAAGCGTTAAAGCTCGAATAATGAGAAGAATTAAAATTATTAAAAGCGCCGGCATGATTAATTTGCTAATCTTTTCAATGCCTCTTCTCAAACCTTTCATTAAAACGATTCCACAAGAGAAAATGACGATGCCAGTCATTAAAAGCTGTAATAAAAAGGAAGCGGCGTCGAATCCTTCTCCAGGTGGGAGAATTGCCGCTGAATTTAATCGAATGTCAACTGCATTGGCGATTTCTCCTGCTGCATAATAGCCAACCCAGCCAAGTGTCGCAGAATAATACCCGGTAGCACAGATAACAATAAAGAAGAAGAACATCCCAACATACCTCCCACCGAGGAATCCCCCTCTTTCAAACGCTCCCAGTGTCCCGCGCCGGGTATATCGACCCAGTGTCCATTCGGTAATCAGCGCCGGAATTCCGATGAGAAAAACCGACAATAAATAGAAAAAGACAAAAGTTGCTCCGCCGAATTTGCCAACCATGTAAGGAAATCGCCAGACATTGCCCAATCCAACAGCCACACCGATCATTGACATTAACAGACCGAAGTTTGAAGCAAAGGTTTCACGACTGGAGCTTGATTTACGACTGTTTGACATATTAATGTATAAATATGATAGAAAATTTGAATGAAATTTTACAGAAATGACACTGAATATAATAATTTATTTTAGCTTATGCAAGTGAAATACATTTTTAGTTTGTAATCGCATCACCTTTTGGTGGGAAATATTAGCGATTTTTCTGTCCTTAATATGGGGAGAAAATGTGTAATCATTTCAAGGATAATCATATAAACGAATTGTTGGAATTTTTCATCATTTTAGCCATGAGTGATCATAAATAAGAAGGAGAAAATCATGCCAATAATTATAGATGTCCATGCACATGCTTTCAATGCCATGGATATACCACTGAAGGGATATCTTCGATCCCGTGACTTTGATGGGTTATTGAAATTTATCGCACCTCGTCTTATTCCAGCCATATCATCCTATATCAGAGATAAGCTCAATCCAAAAAGTAACAAAAACGCCCTTCAAAAATTAGCAGGCTTTGCGGCTTTAAAACTCGCTTATTTATTTGTCGGAAAGCAATACAGCAAATGGATGGATACGCTTTCTAAAGAGGTAACAGAGATTGTTGCTGAGATGGTTGAGACGTTTCGAAAAGATAGTATTGATTTATACGTTCCGTTGATGATCGATTACAAATATTGGTTTAGAAAAAGCCATGATAGACCATTCAAAGATCAAATTGAATTAATTTATAATAACATTGTCCTTCCTTATAAGGGAAAAATTCACCCCTTTGTCGCTTTCGATCCTGCCCGGGAATTAGCTTTCAGAGAAGGAGTGGAAAATCCTGACGAAGAACCGGAGCAATACGGTTCCTTGAGCCTGGTGAAAGACGCCATCGAGAAAAAAGGTTTCATCGGTGTAAAACTCTATAACGCCATGGGCTATAGACCGTTCAACAATCATAGCGTCGAAGAAAACCGAAAGCGAATCGCTCATCATAAGGATAAATATTTGTTTAAGGGTGAAGAATACGATGAAGTCCTATCAGAGCTGTACGATTATTGTGTGGAGAAAGGAGTTCCGATTACCACTCATTGTCGCATGGAGGGCAGCGAACCCTATCACGACGCCAGCTTTGATTTTGGTCGCGCTATTTTCTGGCGTGATGTTCTTGAACAACCGCAATATAAAGATCTGCACCTGAACCTGGCACATTTTGGTTGGAATAAGAAACATAACCACCGGGGCGACCGTAGCTGGGTGATAGAAATATGTGAGATGCTTGGTCAATTCAAAAATGTTTACACCGATGTTTCACATCATGAAGTCGTTAATAAAAAAAAGAGAGCTCAATTTAAAGCGGCGTACCAGGAATTATGTACCGATTATCCTGAAATCAAGAAAAAGCTTCTTTTTGGCATTGATTGGCATGTCATCAAACGGGTAAAATATTTCGAAGATTTTAAAGATCGTTACATCGAAGTCTTGAAGAGTAATGACCTGTTTTCCGATGAAGAAATTGAAGATTTCCTCGGTAGCAATGCACTGCGGTTTTTAAGATTATTACCTGGCGAGAAGAATCGGGAGAGATTAGCGGATTTTTACCAGAAGCATTCAATCATACCGCCAGAATGGTTCAGAGCCACAGCGTAAATAGTGGAAACAATTACAAGGTATGTAATAGTTCACTCCCTGCTTTTATCGTTATGAAAAAATGATTTACGAACAAAGATTAACGATTTTTGATTTGCGAAGGAGTGCTGTATCAATAATCACAAGTTAAAAAATCAAAAATACTTCTAAAATCGTAAATCGTTAATCCCCCGATAAATCGGGATTTTCAACTTGTTCTGAGATCAA
>CBFDBN010000050.1:0-15020 GCA_965603055.1 uncultured bacterium
AGATCGTTTATTTTTCTACACTCATTCATTCCCAATTATGGCATTGTACTAATTATTTTTTCTATTTTAATAAAAATTCTGGTTTATCCTTTAACAAAGAAAAGTTATGTCTCGATGCAAAGGATGCAAACGCTTCAGCCAAGGATGGCTGAATTAAAGGAAAAATTTGGAAAAGATCCGCAGCGGATGAATAAGGAGACAATGAAACTCTATAAAGAATCCGGTGTGAATCCCCTCAGCGGGTGTCTTCCCACGCTGTTGCAAATGCCATTACTCTGGGCAATTTTTATCGTTTTCAGGAATACGATAGAACTTCGAGATGCTGCGTTTATCTGGTGGATTAAGGATCTTTCCGCACCGGATACAATTTTTCAATTACCTTTTACGATACCATTTTATGGGGACCTGGTAAACATACTGCCAATTTTTATGGGGGTAACCATGTTTATTCAGCAAAAGATGACGATGAAAGATCCCAAGCAAAAAGCGATGGTCTATTTTATGCCAATTTTTCTGACACTAATTTTTAATTCATTTCCTTCGGGATTGAATTTGTACTATGCACTGTTTAATTTATTCTCAATAATTCAGCAGAAATGGACGCCTAAAAAGGATCCCCAGGAAGAATTGGTGGAACAAACAGTAAAAAAGGCAAAAGGGAAAGATAAATATTCTAAGCGGAAATAATCCAAGTTAATATTTATTTAAAGCGATAATCTACTTCAAAAAAAAGCCCTATCTATCCTGGTGGGGCTTTTTACATGAATAAAGAGTAGTTCACATTGCAAGGATTAAATAGTATTATTTGAATTCTAGTTACATTGGGAAAAATGGAATGATGGAATAATGAGGGGATTCAGTTAGCTGGATTTCTTTAAATTATATTCCAATATTTCATTGTTCCGCTTTTAAAATGAAATGTTTTGAATAACAAAAAAGGAATACTCGCTATTTTAGAGCGATACCGAATTTAACGAACATGATTGAAAATATCGAAAATACTATAGTTGCAATATCGACTCCGCCAGGAAGAGGGGGAATTTCAATCATCCGGTTAAGCGGAAAACAGGCGATTGAAATTGTCAGTAAAATTTTCAAAGCAAAACAAAGATTGGAGCATGTCGAGCCATGGCGAGCCATTCTTGGCAAAATCGCTGACCAGGAAGCTGAGATAGATGAAGTCATTGTTATTGTTTATAAATCTCCAAATTCTTATACTAAAGAGGATATGGTTGAGATCAACTGTCATGGCGGGATATTTGTCAGTCAAAGAATTCTCGAGATTGCGATTAATAATGGGGCTCGATTGGCGCAACCCGGGGAGTTTACATTTCGGGCGTTTTTGAATGGACGTATCGACCTTTCGCAAGCCGAGGCTGTGGCTGACCTGATACACGCTCAAACTGAAGCCAGTCGCCAGGCTTCCTATTTACAACTTGAAGGGAACTTATCTCAGAAAATAATGGAATTTAGTAATCGACTGGTTGATTATTGTTCGCTGTTAGAATTGGAATTGGATTTTTCAGAGGAAGATGTTGAATTTGTCGACCGAGTGGAATTTGTTGAACAGCTAAAAGACGGGCAGAAAGAACTTGAGAATTTAATCTCAACGTATCAAATTGGAAGAGTTGCAAGGGAAGGAGTAAAATTAGTTATTACCGGCAGACCCAATGTTGGAAAATCAAGCTTGTTAAACATGCTCATCAAAGAGGAGCGGGCGATCGTCACAGAAATTCCCGGCACAACTCGAGACACGCTCGAAGTTCAGTTGGATATTAATGGTATTTTGTTTCGAGTTTTTGATACAGCAGGGATAAAAGATTCGGCTGATCGAATTGAGCAGGAAGGAATCAGGCATACGAAAAAACACCTGGAATCGGCTGATATCATCATCCATGTTTTTGATGGGTCGGAAATGCTCGATAATGAAGATTATGAGATAATAAGTGCGATTCAAAGATTGAGACCAGTAACGCTTTTGAGAGTAAGTAATAAATCTGATTTACCGCAGAAAATCGAGAAGGAAAGAATTGCAAGCAATAATCTTCCTCTATTAAATATTTCTGCTGTTAAAGGGGATGGAGTAGATAAGTTGGAAAGAGAGCTTTATCAATCAGTGGTCAAAGATGATAACAATATATTTTCAGAAAAGGTGTTAGTGACAAATGTTCGACATTGGGAAGCTTTGACGAAAGCCCGGGAGGGTTTAACAAGGGCAATAGAAGAAACCGGGAAAAAAGTGTCATCAGAGTTTATTGCTTTGTATCTTCGTGATGCCCTGAATTATCTCGGACAAATAACTGGCAAAGTGACCAGTGAAGATATTTTGAATAATATTTTTTCAAAATTTTGTATTGGTAAATAGGATGAAAAATGTTTCACGTGAAACATTTTATAAATTAGATAGCTATGTTTTTATCATATTGATTATAGAAATATTGATCAATATTCACCGCAGAGTTCGCTGAGAACGCAGATAGAAACAAACAATCCTTGCAAAGGTTTCGAAACTTCGCAAGGAGCATAATCTAAAAAACTGGTCTCAGCGACCTCCGCGTTCTCAGCGGTGAATATTATAGCAGAATAAAAAAAAAGATATGATTGATCCAGACAAAAAATATGATGTCATTGTGGTGGGCGGTGGACATGCGGGTTGTGAGGCGGCGCTGGCTGCTGCCAGGATGGGAATGAAAACTTTATTATTTACCATGAATATTTCCACCATAGCCCAGATGTCATGTAATCCTGCCATTGGTGGTTTGGCAAAAGGGCACCTGGTTCGTGAACTGGATGCCCTGGGCGGTGAAATGGCAAAAGCGATTGATGAACAGGGAATTCAGTTTCGAATGCTGAATAAATCCAAAGGTCCGGCTGTCTGGGCGCCAAGAGCACAGGCGGATCGACATGGCTATTCTGCTCGAATGCGAATGGCATTGGAAAATCAGGAAAATTTAGAAATAAAACAAGCCATGGTCAATGGTTTAATAGTGAAAGATGGCAAATGCCAGGGCGTTAAAATTTTTACCGGCAGCGAAGTCTATGGTCAAACTGTTATTCTGACAGGCGGCACTTTTTTGAATGGATTGATTCACATTGGCATGTTTAGCTACTCATCGGGCAGGGCAGGGGAATTTGCCGCCACTGGGTTAACAGGGGATATTAAAAAATACGGGATCGCGGCTGGACGGTTGAAGACCGGAACACCGCCAAGAATCGACGGCAGAACCCTCGATTTTGGTAAGATGAAAATTCAGCCTGGCGATTCAGAACCGGTGCCGTTTTCATTTCAAACAGCAATAATTGATCAAGAGCAGATACCCTGCTATTTGACCAATACCAATGAAAAAACGCACGAGATTATTAACTCAGGAATGGATCGCTCACCATTATTCACTGGCAAAATTGTTGGAGTTGGACCCCGGTACTGTCCATCAATCGAGACCAAAATAGTCCAATTTCCAGATAAGATTTCTCACCAGTTGTTTTTGGAGCCAGAAGGCAGGGATACGAACGAGTTTTATGTTAATGGATTTGCAACCAGTTTGCCAGAAGATATTCAGTTAAAAGCGCTTAGAACAGTTCCCGGTTTGGAACATGCAGAGATTACACGGTTGGGGTATGCGATCGAATATGATTACTTTCCTCCCAGCCAATTGAAGCAGACTTTAGAAACACAGGCTATGGAAAATCTCTATTTTGCTGGTCAAATTAATGGCACTTCAGGCTATGAGGAAGCTGCGGTTCAAGGATTTATGGCCGGCGTAAATGCAGTCTTAAAAATTCGGAATGAACCGCCTTTTATACTGGAAAGATCACAGGCTTATATCGGCGTTTTAATTGATGATTTAATTACCCGGGAAATTTTAGAACCATACAGAATGTTTACCTCCCTGGCAGAATACCGATTGCTGTTACGACAGGATAATGCAGATTTAAGATTAGCAGAAATCGGGTATCGGTTGGGACTTATCTCGAAAGAGTTTTATTCAAGGGTAAAAAAGAAAGAAGAACTTATTCAACAATTTATAGACGAATTCAAAAAGAAAAGATTATCCCCCTCTGAAGTCAATTCAGTGTTGGAAAAGAAAAACAGCGCCACAATCAGCGAAAGTGAAAGTATTTTGCAATTATTAAAAAGACCTGAATTGAAATTGTCAGATTTCCAGGGGGTGATCGATCATACAATTTTTAACAACCACTCCGATGAAAAGTTGATGAAAGAGGTTCGAGAGCAGATCGAGATCGAAGTGAAATATGAAGGATATTTCAAAAGGCAATCTGAGCAGGTTGCCAGGTTTGAAAAAATGGAAAAGCAGGTTATCCCGGGTGATTTGAATTACGATGGAGTTGGCTCACTTTCCAGCGAGGCAAGAGAGAAGTTGAAACGGATCAAGCCGAGATCAATTGGGCAGGCTTCGAGAATTGCCGGGGTTTCTCCGGCTGATATTGCTGTGTTGCTCATTCATTTAAAGAGAAATTAATTGAAATGTTTCACGTGAAACATTTTTGAAGATTTCTCGACAATACCAGGTATAAACTTAAACGCAGAGATCGCGAAGAAGACGCTAAGTTCGCAAAGAAATTTCTTGAAATTAAGTAAAATGTACGAGCAAAAAAAAATATTCTCTCATGTTGGTATAAACATAAATGACAAGCAAGAAAAACAGTTTCAGAAATATATCGATTTGATATTAATATGGAATAAACGAACGAATCTAATTTCCCGAAAAGATGAATCGAAAATAGTTGAGAATCATTTTTTAGAGTCTTTAGCTTTTCTTTTGTCTTTTAAACTTTTCCCCGGTATAAAAATTCTTGATGTCGGAACTGGCGCTGGATTTCCTGCTTTGCCGATCAGTTTGATCCGGTCTGATGTCAATTTTTTGTTGGTGGAATCGAAGAGAATGAAGGTGCTTTTTTTAAAGGAAGTTGTCTCGCAGTTGAAGTTGGAAAATGTGGAAGTGATTTGTGAGCGAGTCGAAAATTTAGCTCAAAACCAAAAATATGAAAATGGATTTGATCTTGCTTTCAGTCGTGCTGTTGCCAGACTTGAAGTGATTTATGGTTGGATTGAAAAGCTATTAAAACCAAATGGTCTTTATATTGCCTGGAAAGGCGGTGAAGTTGAGAAGGAAATTGAGCAATTGGAGGCGAAATTTAAAAATGTTTGTGTAGATATTGTTAAAATGGATGAGCGATTGGTTAGCTCGGGGAAAAATCGAATTTTTGTTCGAGTTAAGAGAATGGAATTGCACTAATGAGGAGAAATTTAAATTGGAAGAAAATCTATTTGAAGAATTGAAAAATTTAATTACTGAAAAAGCCAATCCTAAAACAAAGGATATTGATTCAAAGTCAATAGAGAAAATTCTTCATCTAATAAACAGTGAAGATAAAAATGTTCCTTTTGCTGTCGAAAAGGAAATTCCTTATGTTAAGCAGGCAGTGGAAATTATTGTCCAGGCATTCAAGAATGGTGGAAGATTGATATATATTGGCGCTGGGACCAGTGGGCGTTTGGGAGTGTTAGATGCTTCGGAGTGCCCGCCAACCTTTGGCACTGATCCTGAAATGATTCAAGGAATCATCGCCGGTGGTTATGTAGCATTAGTGAGGGCACAGGAAGGTGCTGAGGATGAAAAAGATCAGGGCGGTATTGATTTGATGAATCAAAAATTTACAGCAACCGATATCGCCTGTGGTATCGCAGCCAGTCGCCGGACCCCTTATGTGGTGGGAGCAATTGAGAAGGCAAAAGAAATTGGTGCGAAAACGATTTACATCACCTGTACACCCCGCCAGGAAATGGATGTGAATGTTGATGTCGCTATCTGTCCGGTTGTTGGTCCTGAGGTAATTATGGGCTCAACCAGAATGAAAGCAGGTACGGCACAAAAGTTGGTTTTAAATATGCTGACGACGACAGCGATGATCCGAGCAGGAAAAGTATATGGAAATATGATGGTCGATCTTCAGATGAATTCTAAAAAATTAGAAGAGCGCTCCAGACGGACGGTTATGATGGTTACCGGGATTGATTACAATACGGCAGTGAAAGTTTTGGATGAGGCAAAAGGACATGTCAAGACAGCGCTGGTAATGATTTTAAAAGGAGTGGATCGAGATGAAGCGCTGCGAAGATTGAATCTGTCTGATGGTTTTGTAAGAGGGGCGATTGAAGGTTAGTTAAAAATGGTAGATGTTGAAATTAAAAATATTATTTCAAAATCGAGTATACTAAAAAAGGTACTTCATGAAACTGATTTTGGAAAGAAAATTTTTATTAAAGGACTGGCCGGTTCTCTGAAGTCACTTTTTTTATCAATACTTTTTGAGCAGAAAAAAAGACCGATTCTTTACATCACGGCAGATGAAGAACAGGAAGAGATTACCCGGGAAGACCTGGAACTAATTATTGGCGCCGAACAAATTGCATACATTCCACAAATTCGCGAATTGGCTTTTGATGGCGTAATAACGGATACAGCGAGAAAGGGATTATTGCTTTCTGCACTGGAGCGATTGGTAGAAAGGCAAAGGCTTATTACGATTACTTCCGCCCGGAATATTGCCTTCAAGTTTCCTTCCCCAAACTGGATTAAAAAGCAAAAAGTAATTATTGAAATTGGAAAAGAGTACGATTTTGATTTATTAAAAGAAAGGCTTATCGATCTTGGTTTCAATCGCGAGGTCGTTGCTGAAAGCCGGGGAGAGATGAGTGTCCGAGGGGGGATTATAGATGTCTATCCATTTTCCAGCGATTATCCGTTTAGAATAGAATTCTTTGGTGACACAGTCGAATCGATCCGTGTCTTCGATCCGACGACCCAGCGATCGATTAATCGTGTTTCCCGGGTAGTGATTTATCCCCAGCACCCCGAAGAGCAGGATGATTTAGAGGACAATTCGCAGGTTTCGCTTTTAGATTACATCGATAAAGATAGCATAATTTTCTTAGATGAATCAGAAATCATTAAAAAGGATATCGAAGAACTGATTTATTATACAACCGAATCAAAAAACAATATCAGAAAAATAGCGAACAATAGCAATATAGTACGTAAAAACAGATTTGTAAATTATTCAGAATTAGAGACAGATTTTGATAAATTTGTTTTAATCACCCACAACTCTTTAAAAATCAATATTGAATCGAAGTGCTATAACTTTTCTTCTCAAAACCAGGAGTCATTGAAGGGCAATTTATCGGTATTAAATCAAAAAATAGAGACTTATCGTCAAAAGGGAGTTGATGGCAGCAGTCAGCCGGCAAAGTTATATTTTTTATGTGATAGTGCCAGCCAGGTCGAGCGAATTGAAGATATTTTAACTAATGCTGGAATTGATAGTGATCTTTTAGCCGTTAGAAATTTTGGGATCAACCAGGGATTCATTTTCAATGAAGTCGGTTTAGTCGCATTTACCGACAACCAGTTTTACGGACGACCGGTGCGATGGCGCAGAAGAAAGAAAGTCCACCGCGGCTTAACGCTGCAACAATTACATTCATTAAGCATTGGCGATTTCGTTGTTCATGTCGATCATGGTATCGGGCAATACCAGGGGCTCAAGAAAATTACGGTACAAGGAAATGAACGAGAATGTCTAAGCATTATTTATCGAGCAGGTGACTTCCTTTATGTGCCGCTGGATAGAATGGATCGAGTTCAGAAATATTCTGCAAAAGATGGAGCAGTACCCTCATTAAGCAAGCTGGGCACCAAGGACTGGGATCGACTGAAGAAAAAAACGAAGAAGCGTGTCAAAGATATCGCCAAAGATTTGATCGAGCTTTATGCAAAGCGCAAATCGCAAAAAGGTTTTGCTTTTTCAAAAGATACACTCTGGCAAAAGGAATTGGAGGCATCCTTTGAATATGAAGACACACCGGACCAGGGAAAGGCAACCGAAGATATTAAGCAGGACATGGAAAATGAGGCTCCAATGGATCGCCTGGTCTGCGGCGATGTTGGCTATGGCAAAACCGAGGTTGCAGTGCGCGCGGCTTTCAAAGCGACCAATGACAGCAAACAGGTGGCGGTACTGGTGCCGACTACGGTTCTGGCGTTACAGCACTATAATTTATTTCAAGAACGACTGGGAAATTACCCGATTAAAATTGAGATGTTATCCCGGTTCCGCACGACTGCTGATCAGAGACGAATCGTTGATTGGTTGAAGCAGGGGCGAATTGATATCGTTGTCGGAACCCATCGATTGTTGTCTAAAGATGTTCAATTCAAAAATCTCGGTCTGGTCATTATCGATGAAGAACATCGATTTGGCGTAAAAAAGAAGGAACGTTTAAAAGAGTTTCAGGTCAATGTGGATGTGCTGAGCATGTCGGCAACCCCGATTCCCCGAACGTTGAACATGGCAATGCTGGGGATACGAGATATGTCACTGATTGCAACTCCACCCCGGGATCGGCTTCCGATTTATACCGAAATATCTCCTTTCGATAAAAAGCTCATTCGAATGACTATTCTCAAAGAGATCGAACGAGGGGGGCAGGTGTTCTTTGTACACAATCGAGTGCAAACAATTGAAACAATAGCCAACCTGCTGCGCAGTCTTGTTCCCGAAGTGACCTTTGGAGTTGCCCACGGACAGATGGATGAACGCCAGCTTGAAAAAATAATGTGGGATTTTGCAACCAAAAAATTTCACTGCCTGGTTTCAACGATGATCATTGAATCCGGGTTGGATATTCCAAATGTCAATACAATGATTGTCAATCGAGCGGATCGTTTTGGTCTTTCTCAATTATATCAACTGCGGGGAAGAGTTGGACGGTCGACGCAACGGGCTTACGCTTACCTGCTTGTTCCCTCGTTTCATTTATTAAATAAGAATGCACTGAAACGGCTTCAAATAATTGAAGAATACACCGATTTAGGTTCAGGTTTTAATATTGCCATGCGAGATCTTGAGATTAGAGGCGCAGGCAATATTTTTGGGGCAGAGCAAAGTGGACATATTGTTGCCCTGGGTTATGAGCTTTATATGAGGATTATTGAAGAAGCTGTTCAAGAAATAAAATTGGAAAAAGAGGGCAAATCAATATCTGAAATTTCTTCAAAAGAAGAAACAAAGGTGGAAATACATCAGGATGCCTACCTGCCTGATGATTACATCGAACAGCCGGAACTGAAAGTTGATATCTATCGACGCTTGGCAAATGCAGATGATATCAGTGTCATTGATCAAATTAAAGAAGAAGTGGATGACCGATTTGGGAAATTGCCAGCGCCAGTTGAAAATCTTTTCAACCTGGTGGAACTGAAAATAATCGGCAGTTTGCTGGATCTCAAGCTGATAAAAGTTTTTGATAAAACTCTTATCTCATATTTTTCAAAAGATGTTACATCTCTGGATAGTCGGGAACTTATAGAAAATAAAATTTGTTCAATTATGCAAAAAGCAGAAGGAGTTTTTCATTTTTTGCAAGAGGGAAAGGATGGACTGGGTATTCATGTTGATATCCCAACAGGTGAACGAGATAGCATTCAATACAGTAAAAATTTCTTGAAAAGCTTAATTTAAATTCTTTTCACATTATCGGGAGGAAAAATGAAATCTTTGAAGATTTATCGTTCTTTTTTTATTTTCATAATTTTATCAATCACATTGCTGAGCTATTGTTCCAGAGAAGATACAATGTTGGTCGCTCGAGTTAGTGGAAGAAAGATTACTTTTAAAGACTTTGAAAAAGAGTTCACCAAAGGTAAAACTGCCGAAATGATTCAAAAAACGAGCCTTGAAGATAAAGTGAAGGTTTTAGACTGGATGATTGATAAGCAATTAAAAATCATCGATGCTTATCAGCAAAAGCTGGATGAAGATGTGAAGATTGATGAACAAGTTCAGGAGCGGGCACGCACTTTTATGCTTTATCGATTGGTAGATTTAGAAGTGACCCAGAAGGTTGTCCCAGAATCCGAAATAAAAGAATTTTATGAGAAATCTAATAAAGAAGTTAAAATTAAGCAAATCGTGGTAAAAGTTGATCCGAACATTCCAGAACAAAAAGAGCGAGCTTTAAGCCGTGCAAAGGAGATTGTTAAAAAGATTAAAGCTAAAGAGGATTTTGCCCGGCTGGCAGAAGATGTTTCAGATGACATGAATACAGCAAAAAAGGGTGGCGATAAAGGCTATTTAAAGTGGGGACCAAGATCTGGTGAGAATCCAGTATACGCAGCAGCTTTTTCAATGAAAGAAAATGAAATTTCTGATCCCATTGAAACTCAAACTGGTTATTACATTATCAAAGTTGCGCATATTAAACATTACCCGGGATCATCTTATGACCAGGAACGGGACAGAATTCGGAATCAAGTTTATAGGATGAGAAATCAAGACCTTCAAGCAGCCTATGCAAAGTACATGAGTAATTTAAAAAATAAATACAAAGTTAAATTTAATGATGATGGTATTGGAGTATTTATCAAGCGGTATATGTCCCCGGCAATTAATACTCCCAAAGATCCAAAAGACTCTTTAAATGTTGCTAAAAAGGAAAGCACGCCGTTTGATAATTTTACGGAGAATGAAAAAAAATATATTGTGTCCAGTTTTCAAAATGGAAACCTGACCGTTGCAAATTTAATCGAAGAATTAAAGAAATATCCCCGTCATCGTCGTCCCCGGTTTAAGGATAATGCAGAGGTTCAGTCTTTTGTCGACAACCGCCTGATCCCGGTTTATTTGCTTGAGAAAGAAGCAAATAAAAAGAATATTCAAAATGATCGAATAGTTAAAAATCAAACAACAAACTTCAAAGAAAGCGCAATGTTAAATAAAATACAAAAAATTCAAATCATGGATAAACTGGAAATTACCGATGATAGCTTAAAAAATTATTTTGAAAAACATCGGGAAGATTATCAATATCCAGAGAAAAGAGAGATTCAACAAATTTATGTTGAAAATAGAGAATTAGCTGATAATATCGTAAGTCGAGCCCGTCTCGGTGAAAATTTTACCCGGTTATTTCGCCGGTATAATGAAAGAGAAGCCTTTCAAGAGAATGAAGGAATTTCTCAAATCACAAAAGGGCGAGCAGGAATTGGAAAGTCGTCCTTTGAACTCAATTTAGGTGAAATATCTGATCCATTAAAAATTGGGAGGGGATTTCATATTGTCAAGGTATTGTCGATTATCGAGCCTGTTCTTAAAACCTTCGATGAGGCCAAACGTCAAGTGAATGGAAAATTCCGTCGTATCGCTTATGATAGGAGGGAACAGGAATGGATTAATGAATTACGAGGGCGAATAGATTATGTGATATATGAAAAGAACTTGAACAAAACACTCAGCCAGGGAAAATAGAATTATCTTGAAATTGAATAATCATGTTAAATGGGAAAAACGGGATGATGAATATAAGAAAAATGATGTATCGTAATTTGCCCTTATTAGGGCTGGTTATTTTGATGATAATTGCTTGTAATTCATCAAAAAAGGAAATGGATGGGAATGTTATCGTATCAGTTGGAGACGGGGTTTTAACCCTGGAACAACTGGATAATGCTATTCCAGAGTCAATCCAATCAAAGATTTCACAGGAACAGGTTAGTAATTATATTCAGCAGTGGATCGAAATGGAGCTTGTTTATCAAGAAGCTTTACGATTAGGAATGGATAAGGAAAAATCACTCTTAACCGAGCTCGAAAAAGCAAAACGAGAACTTTTGGTGAGGAATTATCTTGATAGACATCTTTCAGACGAGGCAGGAATAACTGAAACGCAGGCGGTTGAGTATTATAATGAAAATAAAGATAATTACATACTTCAACAGGATGAAATCAAAGCGCTGCATATTTTAGTTTCTAATTCTGACGAAGCAAACGCTGCTTATCGAAGGATTAGTAATGGAGAAGATTTTGAAACAGTTGCTCGTGAAATATCCATTGATTACACTGAAAATGATCGAGTCGATCTGGGTTATTTTAGTAGAGAAGAAATTGTGCCGGTGATTGCATCAAGGGTTTTTGGCACCGCTGTTGGCAGGACAACACGACCAACGCGTTCTGAATTTGGATATCATATTTTTAAAATACTCGATCGAAAAGCAAAGGGAAAATATCGAGAGTTTGAGGAGGTGAAAGACCAGATTGTTGCTCGCCTCAAGTCTATTAAAAGAAATGAGAAATACATTGATTTAATTATTGATTTGAGAAAGAGTACTAATATTAATCGGAATATTGAATTATTAAGAGAGATTTATAAAGATTCAACCTATCAACAGGCAAATCAAATTACTACACATTCTGAGTAAGGGGGGGAGATAAAATATATTACTGAATTTAATTTTATAAGTTGTTATCTTTCATTATTGAAAAAATCCAGATGTCCAAATTCTTTAATCTCACCCCATAAATTTGGAGTATAAAAGATGAGAAAAGTGATTATATTTAGTTTAGTTTTATTTTTTGTGCACCAGTTGTTTGCGCAACAGGTAATTGATAAAGTTGTTGCCGTAGTGGAGGATGAAATTATTCTCCAGTCTGAATTAAATCAGTATGCGCTAAACCTTGCCTTTCAAATGCGTATAGATCCACGTAGAGATACAGAAAAATTTGAACAACTACAAGAACAAACATTGCAGAATTTGATCAATCAAAAGATTTTATTAGCGAAAGCTGAAGAGGATAGCATCATCGTAGAAGAGCGCCAGGTAGATACTGTACTGGAAGAACAGATCAGTCGGATGATTCAGCAGGTCGGTTCAGAGGAGAAGCTGCAAGAGCAGTTGGGAATGTCGATTAGTAAGCTCAAGCGAAATTTTAGAGATGATGTGCGGAAGAATCTGATGGTTGAGCAGTTGCAGCAAACGAAATTCAGCCAGATAAAAATCACCCGACGAGAGATCGAGGAATTTTACCAGTCAACGAAAGACAGCCTTCCTGAATTAAAGGAAACGGTTGATATTAGCCATATCCTGGTAAATGTTAAAGCTGGTGATGCTTCTGAGCAGCGGGCAAAAGATAAAATTGACACACTGTTTCAGCAGGTGAATGCCGGGGAAGATTTCGTTGATCTTTGCCGAAAACATTCAGAAGACCCGGGTAGTGCCGCACGAGGTGGTGAGATCGGATTCATGGAGCGGGGAGATTTTGTGCCAGAATTTGAGGAAGTAGCATTCCTGTTGGAACCCGGCGAAATTTCTGATATTGTCAAATCACGATTTGGATTTCATATCATTCAATGTATTGATCGAAAAGGCGATAAAATCAATGTTCGACATTTGCTAATTCGCCTGGATCCCACAGATGTTGATGAACAGGATACAGAGAAAAAAGCCAGGGACATCCGGGTACTGCTCGATGATCCAGAAAATGATTTTAAGACGATTGCGGAACAGTATTCTGATGATGAAACGACCCGGGATCAGGGCGGACATTTAGGTCTTTTTGAAGTCGAAAATTTACAAGAACCAGAATTTCAGGCAGCTATCAATACTTTAGAACCAGGAGAAATTTCGCAGCTATTTAAAACGAAGTTTGGCTGGCATATTCTAAAGTTAAATAGCAAGCAAGAGCCAAGACCGATATCTCTTGAAGAGGATTGGGAGAGAATAGAGGCATTCGCTTTGAATATGAAACGTCAAAGGGAATTTCAAAACTGGCTGGAAGAAATTAAGAAAGATGTCTATGTTGAAGTAAAAACAAATTAATTTTAATTCAAATGAAACCCCTCACCTAAATAAAAGGGAGGCTTTATGAGTTCAAAAATTTATTTTCTGTGCTTGATTCTGATTGTTTCTTTATTGCTTTCAATTAATTGCCAGAAGCTTGAAAAAGGGAAGCGAGTCGAAAAGCTGCAGACGAAAATCGAGTTTGATCCAATTCAGGAATACCGCGGAGAAGGTGATGCTCGAATTGAAGTCTATATCAAATCAAATATTGGTCAGCCAACAGCAAAGCTGAATTTCAAATTCAATGATGTGGCAAATTCTACGGACCTCGTTTTGGGGGAAGAAAATATTTACAGTTGCACGATTCCCCATTTAGGAAAAGGAACTGTTGTAAGCTACTTTTTAGAAATAACCACAGCAACCGGGTCTAAAATGTTCTTGCCAAAAAATGCAGAAAAAGGAGAGCATTATGCTTTTGTTTTCAAAGGCGAGTACAATAAATTCCTCTGGATTGTTCATATTGTTCTGACGATTGTTTCGATTCTGCTATTTGTCATTGCAGCGTATTTTGCTTTTAAACATATTAAGAGCAGCTACCCGATTTCAAAAACATTATGGTTCTCTGTAGCTGCATTTTTATTATTTTTCATTGGAATCTTTCCTATTGGTATGATCGTCGAATCCCAGGTTTACGGTACGGTGTGGGATGGCTGGCCCTTTGGCAATGATTTTACCAATACCAAAGCCCTTATTCTATTTATTTATTGGCTGGCGGTTTTGTTCATGATGAAAAATTCAATTTTCAAAAAAGAAGGAAAGAATTTCATTACCGATCGAATTTTTGCTTCGCTGGTTATTATTGGGACGATCATCACAGCGGTGTTGTTTATTGTTCCGCACGAAAATATAAGATTCTGAGATTAGCTTAAATATCGGAACTTCAAATTAGCCCTTCGGTCTGTTTTTGTGAAGGGCTGATTTGTTTTGATCGGACATTGCTTTACTGATTCCATCGCTAGGAGCGATGGAATCAGTATGAAGTTTAGGAGGAAAGTTAATGAGAAATGGATATAAATTACTTTTAGCTTTAGTCGTCATTATCCTTGTGGATTGTACATCCCGGAATGAAAAATTGACAATGTTGTATTGGAATGATTTCCATTCGTTTAATGTTCCCTATGAATCCAGATTAAAGGATAACAACAGGGTCATGTTAGGCGGCTCCGCGACTTTGAAAGGATATATCAATAAATTCAAGAACGAAAACAAAAACGTCGCAACGGTTCATGCGGGTGATGAATTCCAGGGCACACCGATCTGTTCAATTACCAAGGGAATGTCGCAAGTAAAGCTATTAAATATTATTCAGCCAGATGTGTT
>CBFDBN010000051.1:0-14897 GCA_965603055.1 uncultured bacterium
GAATTCCGCTTCGCTCCATCAGGAATGACATATTCGCTTAACTTAATGGCATTGATTTGTAATTTAAAAAATGTGACCGTCATCCGCCAGTTGGCAATTAGCGTCAACCTAAGAAATACTGTATTATTTTGAGGGTTTACTCACAAATTATCAGCACGAACTTAAACGCAGAGATCGCTAAGAAGACGCTAAGTTCGCAGAGAAATTAATTGAAATTTAAAAAACTCTGCGCTCTTTGCGTCTGCTTTGCGTTATTTGCGTTAAAAAAAAGCTTAAGTTGACGGCGATGGCCAACTGGCGGATGACGGTCACATTACTCTTTACCGCCCGGTTCGGAATGACCGGTCATCTTGCCAAATCCTTCAATTTCTTCTGCCATTCGATCCCAGGAGAATTGCTTTTTGTATTCACTGATGTTTTTAGTGAAATTAATTTTATTTTGAACTTTGAAAAATTTTACAATGGCTTCGGTAAGGGCGTCAACATTTTCGGACGGCACAATAAATCCGGTTTTCCCCTGGTCAACAACCTCTGGAAGCCCACCAACGTCTGTTGTAATTACAGGTTTATCATAATGATAGGCGATTTGAATGATTCCACTTTGGGTGGCTGAAATGTAAGGCAGAACCACCACATCAGCGGCATGATAAAAAAGCCCGACTTGTTCGTTGGGAATATAATCGCCGTGAACAGCAACAAAATCATTTAGTCCCAATTTTTTAATTTGCTCTCGGTACTGTTGCTCATCGTCGTAGAATTCACCGGCAATTAATAGCTTAACTTCTACCTGTTTTAGAACCAATGGCATGGCATCGAGCAAATGATGAAGCCCTTTATACTTTCGCACATAACCAAAAAATAGAATCACCTTTTCTTTGGCGGATAATTTGAAATGCTTTCGAGCTTGTTCCCGTGTAAATGGTGTGCTAAAAATCTCATAAACCGGGTGAGGGACTTCTTTGTAAATGGCGTTGGGGCGAAATTCTAACAGGTCGTTTTTTACGATTTTCGATTGGACAATAAAATAGTGAACATTCCAGAGCCCGATACGGGTTAACAGCCGATCTTCGATACGACGCTCGTGTGGAATGATGTTGTCGCATAAATAGACAATTTTAGTTTTGGTAAACAATCGTGCAAGAAATGAAATTACTGCATAAGGGGGCGCAAAGAACGGCATCCAGTATTTGAAAACAACCAAATCAGCCTGGTATTTCCGTATCGCAAAAAAGGTTCTGATCCAGCTTAGGGGACCGATGGAATCTAACAGCGGCTCACTGGGAATTGGCTCGACTTCTTTGCTCAAATCTTGCTGGGTTTTGCCGGGGAAAAAAATTGAAGGATATTGTCGTTTAAAGGAAATGATTTTTACATCATGCCCTCGTTTGATTAAAACTTTATATAACAGGGCAACGTAGTGGGCAATGCCCCCCCGCATCGGGTAAGCTGTTCCGATAATGATAATTTTCATATTATTGCTTTAAAAGTTGTGCACAGGTTTCCAGCACCGTTTCCACGTAAATATGTTGCATGCTATCGTGAGGACATTTTTTGGCAAAAAAGCAATCACATTTAATTGCCGGTTCCAAAATTTTTCCCAGGCCATACAACTCAAATTCATGCTTATTGAAGATGTTGTTGAATAAAACGATTTTCTTTTCCAATCCGATGGCGATATGGGTCGCCATGGTAACGGCTGTCACCACCAGGTCGCATCGATCGACTAAATTAATAAATTGTTCCAGGGGAAAATGACCAAGGTAAGTAGCTCCACTTTTTTCCGCTATCCGAACGTTTTTTTCATGTTCTTCTGGTCCCCCAAGAATCAAAACGCCTTTTCCGTGATTTTTTAATTTTTTGGCTAATTCAACCCAATTATCTTCATGCCAGAGGCGGGAGGTCCAGCGACCGCCACAGCCGGTATTCAAGCCGACCAGCGGTTTAGATTCAGATATGTCCCAGTGGTAATTATTTTCAGCAAAATTGCTCAGAATGTACTTCTCACCCTGGAATTCGAATCCACAGATTTCAAAGATTTCCTGTGGATAGCTTTTGGTGTTGCTTTTATTCAATGTGTCAAAAATCCCGGTTAGAAATTTGTGCTCGCTGTCGGCATCGATCGGCTGGCATCGATTTAAATCGCTTAAGCCAAATCCTTTTTTCCCCCGAGCAGCAACCTGGCTTGCCAGGGAACAGGCTTCTAAATCTTTATCCAGGTTAATCAGCATGTCAAAATGAGAGGCTTGCAGTGCGACAATGCTTTTTAAATCAAATGGTAAAATTTGATCGACCCAACCTGATGGAACTAATCCAGGTGTCAAAGTCAGCCAGGTGATATAAGCCCGGGGATAAACCTGTCTTAATTTTCTTAACAGTGGTGTGGTACGGATGACATCGCCAGCCGCACCGAGCTTTATGATCAGAATCTTTTGTTCGATTGGATCGTAATAGGGACAGCTTTCACAAACTACGTTTTCTTTTTTATGATAGTAGCAGGGAATATCACCTCGGAAGTGGCGGCAGTCGTAGTTGACTTTTATCTTCATGATGTTTTATTTAAAGTAATTTTAGATAGTTAAAAGTTAATTCAAAGAAATTTAAAATAATTCTTATTTAAAAAGATTTAAACAATCTGACAGATTGCGTAAGAGAGTTGTTAGCTATTTATAAATCAGCGGATATTTTTCTGGATTTTCTAAAGAAGATATTGCCAGATCTACATCCAGTTTTTGCCAGTAAAGGTGAGAATGATGAAGCAGTTGCACATCAAAAATTTCACTTATTCTTGCATTTTTAAACCAGGGGTATTGATCATAGGGCAAGAAATATTCTTTACCCATTACATATAACCAGAAACCGTGATCCGAAATATTTGATATTTCAACTTCTGAAATGCTCGTCCCAAGCGTTGATAATCTCATCTTTTCTTTCCTCGATGATTTGGATGAGTTCATTGATTTGTTTTTTAGATAAACCATGGTTTTGAGCTAATGAGACAGTTGGAGTTAACCAAAATTTTGCTTCACCGTCAGCACAGTATACATGTATATGCATTCGAGTTTCTTCTCATTAGAAGAAACAATAGCCTCGATATCTGAAAACAGCTGGACTCATTAAATAATCTCAACTTAAAACATTCTTAATCGAATAATCACATTTCTTCTTCTGCGTCTCGGTAATCATCTCACCCAGTAGTCCGATGGAAATAAACTGAATTCCTACAATTACCAGAAGTATCCCCAGGAAGAGCAGTGGACGATTGCTCAAAATGCCTTTAGCAAAAATTTTCTCAATTGCTAAATAGAGATTAATGATCATTCCAACCAGGAAAGTAATCAATCCGATGCTGCCGAATAGGTGCAACGGACGTCTCTTGAATTTATTGAGAAAAATCACCGTGAATAGATCAAGCATTCCTGCGGTAAATCTGAACAGTCCGAATTTTGTTTTCCCATATTTACGGGGATGATGTTTGACAACTAACTCTCCAACTCGATAACCCTGCCAGTGAGCCAGCACCGGAATAAATCGGTGCAGTTGTCCGTAAACCTGGATGTCCTTTACAACTTCACTCCGGTAAGCTTTTAATCCACAATTAAAATCATGGATTTTCAAGCCAGATATCCAGCCGGTCACTAGATTGAAAATTTTAGAGGTATTCCGCTTAATAAATGGATCATACCTTTTTTTCTTCCAGCCGGAGATCAGGTCAAATCCTTCATTAAATTTTGCAATCAATTTGGGAATTTCTTCGGGATCGTCCTGGAGATCAGCATCCATGGTGATAATATATTGCCCCTTTGCCATCTGAAAGCCGCAGGACAGCGCGGCAGATTTACCATAATTTTTGCGGAACTGGTAAACACAAATCCGCCGGTCTTTCTGGTATAAATTTTCAAGCACTTCATAAGATCGATCCGTAGAACCATCGTCGATAAAAACAATCTCATAACTTTTTGTTAAATTTTTTAGCGCCGAAGTAATTTTATCATAGAGTTCAGCCAATGATTCTTCTTCATTCAGCAGTGGAATGAGAATAGAAATTTCCGGGGATTCGATGTTCTCTACTTTTTTTGATTGTTCCGAATGAAGCAAAGATGCCTCCACAACGTATCCATTTTTATTTAATTCAAGGCTATTTTTACAACTTATCGTACTCTTCAGGCTCAACATCAGGTATATGAGAAAGTGCTTCTTTAAATTTTTGTTCATCAGCACGTTTAACACGTTCCTCTAAATAGTCTCTGGTAGCAAATGCTGACAATTTTTCAACAACTGCACTCGCAATAAATTGATCTAATGTAATACCTTCCATCTTTACGAGATCGTTAACTCTCTCATATAATGACTCAGGGAGTTGTAAACTGATTGTATTCATTCTCATAATTCTTATTATATCTTTATCCTTCTCGCCTTCTCAGGAATTTTTATTTCAAAATCTTTGGGATTCAATAGGCAATTGGGTTCTCGATCAGTATATAGAATTGTCAACCTTGTCCTTTGACCCGGCTGGGTGATTTGAATCAGTTTTGGTAATAATATTTGATGCTTTTTCTCAAACTGCTTGTATTCAATAACGACAAGCGGTTTCTTCCCTTTATTCCATAATTGAAACTCTGTTACAACGAATCTTTTTGGATCGATCCAATACTTCATCGTTTGATTGTTTTTTGATCCGATAACCAGGTATTTATTATGATCAATTGCGAATGAATCTTGATCAAAGAAATCGATCAGGTGAATACCTGAAAAAGCCTGGAAAATATTTTCTAACTTAATATCTATCGGCAATAATTGCGTTCGTTTAAGTCTTTGAGGATCACCAGTGTAGACGGTATTATCGAACGAATTATAAACCAGGAATTGATTTTGATCGATAAAAACAGTCCCAAATCCGATGCCAAAAGGGGCTTTAATTGTCATTAATAGCGAATCCGGTTTTTTAATATTAATATTTGATTTTGCTGAGAAATTGACCTTTGGTGATTCAACGCTTATCCGAGCATCAGCTTTCAATGAACGATATTTCAAATTGTTCTGTTCAATACGATGTCGAATCTTTGCAATCGTAATATTTTCCAGCGTCAAAGGCTTCTTTTTCATTAAACCCGCACAACCACCAATGAATATTATCATCGAAACCAAAATTATGATCGAAACTCGTCTCAACTTCCACCTCATTATTTTACTGTACCAAAATTTCAAATTTTGTGTAAAAAATATTAAATGTCATTTCGACCAGAGGGAGAAATCTGTTAGTTGATCATTCTAATGGAAATAAGAATTTCAGTTTGTTGTGCAGATTTCTCCTCACTTCGTTCGTCGAAATGACAGATTCGTCTTTATAAAGTTTAAATAATCTGACTAAGAAGTGTTAATGCTCCAAAAAAACAGCGCATCTTCGATTTGCGAAGCTATGTTTTTATGCTCCCATCGACCATTTCATTACTCACTGATAACTGCTGACTGCTGACTAAAAACTGATCACTTCTCCCCCAATTTCTTTTGTACCGCAGTTCTATCGCCGTCGAGCTCCAATGCCTTCTGCCAGTAAATACGAGCATTTCCCAGGTCATTAAGCTTTTCATAAACATCACCCAGGTGCTCCATTACTTCAGCAGATGTATCTCGATATTTAACGGCTCTGGAGATATATTCCAGTGCTTTTTGATAATTACCCTGCTTGAAAAAAATCCAGCCGAGCGTATCGAGAAAAGCGCCATTAGTTGAATCTGCTTCAACAGCCTGTTGAGCCATTTGCAAGGCTTCATCCAATTTTACGCCTCGAACCGTCAGACTGTAG
The DNA here is from genome assembly GCA_965603055.1 of uncultured bacterium. Lineage (GTDB taxonomy): Bacteria > Zhuqueibacterota > Zhuqueibacteria > Thermofontimicrobiales > Thermofontimicrobiaceae > CBFDBN01. The sequence goes on from CBFDBN010000051.1 coordinate 5,804, forward strand.
CCGTAGTTATTCATCAAGAAAGCATCCCCGGGTCGTTCTTTAAGTGCCTCCTGGTACAGACTATCTGATTTATGATAAATTTTCTTCTCATCATAAATCATTGCCAGCGTGCCCAGGGCTTCGATATAATAATTCGATTTAAGCTGAATGCTTTTTTCCAGGTATGGAATAGCTTCATCAGCTTTACGACGTTGATTGAGCACTGAACCTATAGAAAAGTTAATATCAGGATGATCCGGGAATAGCTCAATCGCCTGGCTAAAATGGTTTTCCGCATCTTCCAATCGTTGATTACGGAGATAAACAAAACCAAGTAACTCCCAGCCACGTGGGAATTCTTTGTTTATTTCAATGGCTTTTTTCAAATATTGTTCCGCAGATTCAGTAAGATTACTTTGAAAATAAAGCGATCCCAGGCTAAAAAAGGCACGGAAGTCATCAGGAAAACGATCGATAACACGAGTAAATTTATCGATTGCTTGTGTTGTATCTCCCCTGTAATAGTATAACTCTCCCAGTCGAAGATGATTTTCAATTTTAGTGGTGTCTTTTGCAATAACCTGATTGAGCAAAAGGATAGCATCGTCCCATTTCTTTTGTTCGATATACAGGTCCCTTAATTCTTCCAGGCACGTTTCAAAATCAGGATTGGTAATGATTGCTTTTTTATACCAGTCAATGGCAGTGATAGTATCCCTTTTGGTTAAATAAATTTTTGCCATGCCCAGGTAAGCACGCTCATCATCTGGATTTTCGTTAAAAAAATCAGTAAAAACATTTTCTGCTTTGTCAAATAATTCATTTTTTAGATAGATGTCGCCGACCCTAATTTGCATCTCAGGTGTTCCATAGCCGGCTCCCATGATTTTCTCATATTCCTCGGCAACTTTCAAATCTTTCCCCTGGGCTAAGTATAATGCAATAATACTGTACCGTGATTCAAGGTCATTGGGATCAAGTTGTATAATTTTTTCATAAACTTGTTCAGCTTTATTCATCTGGCGCTGGGAGTAATAAATGGCAGCTAATATTTTATATGAATCAACATTGTCTGGAAATCGCTGGATAGCGTTGTTTAATATTTTTTCAGCACTATCGAATTTTTTAAGGCGAATATATCCTTCGGCAACTTTATTGTAAATGGTAGCAGAAGAAGAGTCATGAAGCAATGCTTCGTTGTATTCGAGAAGCGCGGTTTTATGGTCGTTTAAAACTTCACTAATACTCCCACGAATAAAATGCTCAACTGCTTTTTGATTATAAGAAGGTCTTTGATCCGCTGAAGTAGTTGATCTTGATTTTTGAATTTTGTTTTGGCCGGCACAAACAGTGATCGCAATCATCAAAAGGGAAATTATTAATAAATGACTTTTTTTCATCATAACTCCACTAATAAATATAGTTAAATATTAACATAAAAATATATTCTATTTCTAAGTTTATCCAAAACTAATACAGTTTAACTTTATAACATATTGGAAGTTTCATAACAACTGTAAGCCAAATTGTCTATTCGTCTGATTTCGCTTTATGCATCGTTATCCCGGTATACCCATAAAAAATCGATACCAGCGGATTCATCAAATTCAAAAACGCAAACGGCAAATAGGCAAATGGATGGATCCCCAGCGTGGCAAACATAAAAGCGCCGCAGGTATTCCAGGGAATCAGCGGGGAGCTAAGTGTTCCAGAATCTTCCAAACAGCGGGAAAGATTTTTCGGGTGAAGCCCGCGTTTATCGAAGGCATCTTTGTACATGCGACCGGGAACGACAATCGAAAGATACTGATCCGGGGCAATGATATTCATACTAATGCAGGTCGCAATTGTTGCTAACACTAAAGACCCAGTGCTTCTGGCTGCTTTTAAAATTGCCGAGGCAATGCTTTCCAACATGCGGCTTTTTTCCATAACGCCTCCAAAAGAAAGCGCACACATAATCAGCGAAACGGTATAGAGCATACTTTTCATCCCACCTCGTGACAGCAGCGTATCTACCATTTCAAATCCAGTTTCTGAAACAAAGCCTTCATAAGATACAACGATTACGGTACCCATATCGATCTTCTGAAAAATCATGGCACAAATTCCACCTAACAAAGAACCACCCAGTAAAGCTGGCAAAGCGGGAATCTTTTTTATAACCATAACGATGACCAGGCAAGGTGGAATCAAAAGCAATGGATTTAAGCTAAAATTTGCCTGGAGGATTGAAAGGATTTGTTCGACATTTTCTGTTTGCATTTCGGCACCGGCATAGCGAAGTCCCAACAGGGCATAAATAATTAATGCTACTGTCAAACTGGGGACTGTGGTATAAACCATGTGCCGAATATGTGTAAACAGGTCAGTGCCAGCCATGGCTGGTGCTAAATTTGTGGTATCAGATAATGGTGACATTTTGTCACCGAAATAGGCTCCAGAGATGATTGCCCCGGCCACCATCGGCATAGGGACGCCCAAACCATGCCCCACACCAATAAGAGCGATCCCAACAGTTCCTGCGGTTGACCAGGAGCTGCCAGTTGCCAGCGACACCAAAGAACAAATTATGCAAGTTGTTACCAAAAAAATAGCTGGAGATAACACCTTCAGTCCCCAATAAATCATGGTTGGCACGATACCACCCAAAATCCAGGTACCAATCAACGTGCCTATTATCATCAGGATAAGGCAGGCTTTCAGGGCTAAAGTAATCCCGTGAATCAGTCCATCTTCTATTGCTTGCCAGCCGTAACCTAATCGAACAGCCATAATAGCTGCAACTGCTGTACCAGCAATTAAAGGAATATGCGGGCTGGCGCCAAACTTAATTATAGAAATTCCCAAAAAAATCATTAACAGTACGACAGGAATAAGAGACTCAATAAGAGAAGGCATTCGCCCATTATTCATTTCAGTATCAGCCATAAAATTTAATCCTCGTTTCGGTATCGGTTTTATCTCTAAACAGATTATACTAATTCTTAAGGAAAAAGTAAAGCAAAAAATCATATCAACAATTTATTTTTTTAAGAAGTTGATACAAATACGATATTACTTTTTCTTAAAAATAATCTTATTGTTTTTTAAATAAAAATTATTTACATTAGCCTGCGTTTTTAGACAAACTAGTACGTCATTTGAATCGGGATAAAGGTAAGTTAAAATTCTTCTGAATTTTAATAAGGATTGTTCATCATGAGGTATCTCAGCATTTTTTTAATATTATTACTTTTTGGAATCGTAAGTCAGCAGGGAATCACTGAAGAGGTGAATTTTATCTCCCAGCCTGATGATTTTCTATGGCAACAAACTTACTGCTGGCAACCAGGAAATCCTTATCGTCCCATACTTCCCCTGGATGGTGAATGGGAATATAAAGTAAACGAAAAAGATTCGTACCAAAAGGTTATCCTGCCAGCCAGTTGTGATTATTGGGGTGAAATCACATTTCGAAAAAGTTTTGTGCCAGATTCTTCATTTAATAGTCGGTTTTTTAGGTTAATCTGCTACGGAATTAATTATTACTGCCGAATTTTTATCAATGAAAAATTCATTGGAAGTCATGCTGGCGGGTACAGCGCTTTTGCGTATGACATTGCCGACGGCATTATTAAAATTAGCCAGAAAAACATCATCGAGATAAAAGTTGATACCCGACTGGATTCAAAGGGGACGATACCACATCGATTTCAGCCAGATGGAATTCGACAAACCGCTGGTATTTTTCGATCACTTTATCTGCTGGCAATTCCTGAATTTTCAATCGAGGACGTAATTGTTGATTATCAATTTATTCAGGGTTTGTCTCAATGTGAATTGGATCTGAAATTTAAACTCAAAGATAGAATCGACAACATTACCAATCAAGTATCAAAAAGACAATTACCTATTTACTATATTGAGATTCGGGCAAAGGATAGCGATAGATCCATCCTGCAACAATGGAAAGAGATTGATACTCGAGATTACTTAGTAACCAGAACCATTTCGACAAAGCTTAATATCAAACAGCCGAAATTGTGGTCTCCAGAATCGCCTCATTTATATTCGCTTCGCATTCAATTATTGCAGGGCAGGCAAACTATCGACCAATTTGACCTGTCGCTGGGAATGAAGCAGATCGATTTTCGAGATGGAAATATTTATTTGAATGGCAGCCGATTGGTTTTAAAAGGCGTGAATTGGGTAGAAGATTACCGGGTAGACGGTGCCCTGCTTGATCGAAATCAGCTTGTTAAAGACCTGGAGATGATAAAACAGCTTCATGCCAATGCTATTCGGGTATTGCACCATCAAGCTCACCCGATAGTAACAGCCCTGTGTGACAGTTTGGGTTTGTTTTTGCTTCAAGAAATGCCATTAGATTGGATGCCATCGCCGAGATTTGCTTCCGATATTTTTGTTGGTCTTTACCGGGACTATTTGAACGAGACGATCAGTCGTGATCAGGCACATGTTTCAGTATTTGCCTACGGAATCGGCGGACATTTGTTATTTTCTGACGCGGCAACCAAAAATTTTATTAGTCAAATTACTGGCAATGCAAATCCTGCCAGCAGCCAACCTTTCTATGTATGGAATTCTCCTCCTTTTTCTGCCCACAGTAATGTTCCAGATGTCATCACCGGGATTTCGATCTTCAATTTAGAGAAGAATCAAATTCAGAATAATTTATCAGAATGGATCGAGCAAAGTAAGGGAGCTATAAATCTTGTGTTATCGTATGGATCGCCACAATGGGCTGTTCCAAGCGGGAATGATAATCGTGCTCTCTTTGAAGAGTACCAGGTTTTGCAAATTGTTGACGCCTGGCAGACCATAAATAGCTTCCCGGAAATTGATGGATATTTTATTTCAACTTTTTCAGACTACCAGGGGAACTATCCATCTACAATTTATAAAAATTGCCAGGGGAATAGCTTACGACCTTTTGGCTTGACTGATGTTAATCGGGCAAAACGAGCTGTTTTTGAAACGGTTAAGGCGCTATACCAGGAAGGTAAAACTCGGTTTAATCCTGGAGTCGACATCCGGGATGAACCACCGGCAATTTTTGCTGTGATCGGCTTAGCAGCAATTTTAATTTTTTTATTCGTAATAAATAGTCGTCGTTATTTTCGGGAGAATTTTAAAAGAATCTTTATTCATCCCCATGGCTTCTATGTTGACCTTCGGGATGGACGCAAAATTCCCGCTTCTCAAACAACTATCATGGCATTTTTTATCTCGGTCGGATGCGGTTTAGTTCTGGCTTCATTGTTGATCTTTTTTAAGGATCAACCAATTATTGATCACCTGGCAACTATTTTAATTCCTTCCAGTGATTTAAAAATGAAGATTTGTTATTTGAGCTGGAACCCGGGATGGGCAATATTAATTTTAGCGGTTTTCAGTTTCCTGGTATTTATTTTAATCGCTCTTTATTTTAAGTTGCTTTCGCTGGTTAGTCGGAAACGCTGCTCAATTAGCCAATGTTTTATAACACCGTTCTGGCTCGGCGGTAATCTCCTGATCTTTATTCCAGTGGGCATGGTCTTGTTCCGCTTGATGCAATACCAAAACCTGGTCACCTACACACTCATCTTACTACTTATAATCGTTATATGGTTCATTCTTAGAGTGGGGAAAGGGATGCGAGTGATGTATATCTGGCCCATTAGTCGTGCGTTGTTGGTTTTAATTATAACAATTATCGCCCTGTTGGCTGGAATACTCTATTACTACCAATCCCATTATGGATTGATTGATTATTTGAAATTTTACTATCAAATCTATGGAGCGCAACTGTTCACCGGCAGTCTCCACTAAAGAAATATGAAACTTTCTTGAATTAATTGAGTTGATGAATTACGATTAAATTAGATCAGTCCGATTCATCTTTCATTGATTGTAAATTATGTTAAAGAAACTGTTAATTTTATTGATTCTGCTTCTCTGTATCTTGTTCTCCAAAGCAGAATCTTCACCTGAAAATAGTGATACACCTGACCCCTTACTTGTTCAGAAACTAACCACTAAAGTGAAAAAGTTTGAGAGGATTTTTTATGATTCTCCAGAAATAAGTGTCCCTGATTTTGAAGAAAATAGTATCTACCTGGATCAAATAATTGAGTTATATACTTCATTTGCACAAAAAGACACTGGTAACGATTTTGCAACCCAGGCATTTATCTATTTGGAAAAGAAGAAAAATATTGAAATTATAAATCTTTTTCAAAAGTCATTAACTCAATCTACAACTCATCATATTGAATGGGAATTAAGTATTTTTGATATTCTCCAGGATACGAATAAAGTGTCAGAGGCGGGGAGAAGTTTGTTTTCTTTCATGAAGCAGCCAGTAGAATTACATGATTTGCAAAAAAAAATTCTTGACGATCACGAAGCGATACTGAACTACTTTCTATTAAAGAATAAAATCTATGTTTATATGCTTACCCAAGACTCTTTAGAAATCGTTCAGTGGCAAGTCCCTGCTGACAGCGTCAGGTCGTTAATCGATATACTGATGTCTTCATTTTATTCTGAAAGAGATTTGCTCCACCTAGAATTCAGTATTCCGATTTCTTTTCAACTCTATCAATATCTTTTTCAACCGTTAGAAGAACATGTTCAGCGTTATAAAATAATTTATATTATTCCAGATGATTTTTTAATTGGCTTCCCTTTTGAATTGTTAGTCGCAGATACGACGAAAAGTATTAAACATAACAAAGAAATTTACTATCACCGTTATAGCCAACTAAATTACCTGGTTAAAAAATATGCGATCAGTTATAACTATTCCAATGCAGTTTTTGCCCTGACAAAAGATTTAGATCGGACAACAAACAAATTAGGGCGCCGTTTATTAACCATGAGCGCGCCAATTATCCCACAAAATTCAGATCACATCTACAATCCAGACCAGGCTTTATCCCTCCCGGGATTGGTAAATTCTGATTACGCATCAGATGAGATTAAGCGGGTTTCAAGGCTGTTATTTCGGCATGACAATTTAATAAAAGAGCAGGCAGTAAAGTCATATCTATTTGAAAACGGAAGAGATTACCGTTGGCTTTATTTCGCTTTGCCGGGAATTTTAGACAATTCAAATCCATTAAATTCCAGAATTTTATTTTCGCAAGAAAAGAGTGATTCGTTACACTTGCCAGGTTGGCTGACTGCTTATGAAGCGATGTCTGCCAATTTATCAGCCGATTTGCTTACCTTGAGCGCCAGTGAAGTCATGAAGTATAATACCGACGGCAATCCTGGCGTTTTAGCAATGTCTCAATCTTTTCTTTTTTCTGGAGTCAAATCACTATTGTTCAGCCTGTGGCGAATTAACAGCATTTCTACCAGCCAGTTTATGTCAAAGTTTTATTGGGAATTAAAATATAAGCGCCAGACCAATTCACAGGCACTGCAGGAAGCTAAAATCGCATCGATGAAAGATACTTTCATTTTTAAAGGCAAAGAAATTTCCCTGGCACATCCATATTTTTGGGCAACATTTCAATTGGTTGGTAATCCCAAAATTCGCCCCCCATCTCCAACCAGGCTTCCGCCCTGGGGCGTGACCATAATTGTTTATGTATGTGTGATTGCAATCTCATTGTACATCACCAGAAAAACTTTACCAGATCGAAAGTAATTGTCTTTGGGGGATTCGTCCATGTCGCCTAATTTGGATTTAGTTTCAACATTGCCCCATTATGAAGTCGCAGCAGGTTTGATTCAAAATAATGGAAAAATTTTGATTACACAACGTCGGCTTGATGATACTTTCGGTGGATTGTGGGAACTTCCCGGTGGAAAACAAGAAGGCGGGGAAACACTGGAACAATGTTTGATTCGTGAAATCCATGAAGAATTGAATTTTAAAATAGATGTTGCTAAAAAATTAATGAGTATCTCGCATCGTTATGTTCATGTAGAGATTACTCTGCACGTATTTTTATGTTCTGTTCTGAATGGAGCGCCAGAAGCAAAGGGAGTTCAGGATTGGAGATGGATTGACCTACAAGAGTCTGATCAGTATAATTTTACAGCAGCGGATCTAAGGGTAATTAAAAATTTAAAAGAAATAAATTTTATGCGCTATTAAGGGATTTGTTATGTCAGCAAAGAGTTTTGGGGCAGCACCCAACGAAGATAGCCTGGTAAAGTTACGAATATTTGTCGCTTGTCCTTCAAATATGTCAAATGAGCATGCCCGATTATTGGTAGTTGTTGAGGATTTACGAGTATTGGCGGCACACGTTGGCGTCACCTTGGAATTGGTTGATTGGAGGCAGGTTGTACCGGACATGGGACGCCCGGAAAAGATTATCCTTGACCAGTTGAAACCAGATAGCTGGGATATTTTCATTGGAATTCTCTGGCATCGTTTTGGTACGCCACCTAAAAAGAAAGATCCACTCACTGGAAAAGAATATCGCTCCGGCACAGAAGAAGAATTTCGTATCGCATACCGCTTGTGGCAAAAACATAAACGTCCGCGGGTGATGTTTTACTGGTGTAAGCGCAATCCGCCTTATGATGAGCTCGATCCAGAACAATTGCAGCGGGTCAAAAAATTTTTTGAGGGCTTTGCCCCCAACGAGGACCATCCGGGGCTTTACCAGACTTTTAACAGTACTGAATCGTTTGATCGCCTGGTCCGAAATAACCTGACCGATTTTCTCATTCAATATTCGGAACAGGTTAATGAACGGTCTGTTTCGCAACAAGAAGTCCATTCGTTTGTAGCTGGTGTTTCCGATACGCTGCCCCGACGGGCTGCTTTCTTCGGACGTGAAAAGGAGATGGAAAAGGTACTGCGTGCCCTGGGCCCAGAGGAACGGGGCTGGGGCGTGGTAATTGATGGAATCGGGGGGATTGGTAAAACTGCGCTGGCAGTTGAGGCAGCCTATCGTTGCAAAGATGATGAGTTATTTGATGTTTTTATCTTTGTCAGCGCCAAACAAAAACGCCTGGAACCAAGCGGCATCAAAGCTGAAACTCGCGCTGCTTCAACTTTAGATGAGTTTATCAACCAAACGGCTCGTGTATTAGGACAACCAAACATCGCAAAATTAAGTAGTGAACATAAGATTCGGACTTTATTCGATGTCCTGCGAAACAC
>CBFDBN010000052.1:0-14869 GCA_965603055.1 uncultured bacterium
ATTACAGACTAAATCTTTTCTGGGCAAGAAAAATTTAAAATTAATCACCGCAGAGTTCGCTGAGAGCGCAGAGAAACTGTATTAGAAAGTGGATTTAATAATGCCAACGAAAAAAGACTGCAAAGAATTCATCAAGATCATGCCAAAAGTTGAGCTTCATCTTCACCTGGAAGGCGCATTCACTTTTGAATTTCTGTTTAGCCTGATCAACAAGTATGGTGGTGACCCATCGATTCAGTGTATAGAGGATATCGAAAAAAAGTTCATCTTCAAAGACTTTCCTAATTTTATCGACATCTGGTTTTGGAAAAATCAATTTTTTAGAGCACCAGAAGATTTTGAAGCGTCCACCTATTTTACATTGCAAAATTTACACCGACAAAATGTGATTTATGCCGAAGTTTTCTATTCACCGTGGGATTTTGTCCAATTCGGATTGTCGGTCGAAGCCATAACTGAAGCAACTCTCTCTGGTATCCATAGGGCAAAAAAGGATTTTGGAATCAAATGTCAATTGATAGCTGATCTCTGTCGAGATTACGGTGCAGAGACCGCAATTGATCGTTTTAAGCAAATTATTCCCTATCGAGACCAGGGATTAATCGGCATTGGGCTGGGCGGCAGCGAGCAGAAATTTCCGCCAGAGCCTTTTGCGGCTGTTTTTAGATTGGCAGCCAGAAAAGATTTTCACCGGGTCGCACATGCCGGGGAGGCAGCCGGTCCTGAATCAGTATGGGGCGCAATTAAAAAGCTTGGCGTTGAGAGAATCGGGCATGGTGTTCGAGCCATTGAGGACCAAACGCTGGTCGAATTCCTCAAAGAAAAACAAATTCCACTTGAAGTTTGTGTCACCAGTAATTTAAAAACAACCGTGTTTCCGTCTCTTGAAATACATCCAATCAAACAATTTTTTGAACGTGGTTTATTAGTGACGATTAATTCGGATGATCCGGCTATGTTTGGGGCGACAATACGTGACGAGTTTATTTTTCTGCATGAAAAACTGGATTTTACACCAGAGTCAATAAAAGAATTAAGCATTAATTCGGTTAACGCTTCGTTTTTACCAGATTCGGAAAAGCAGAATTTTGCCAACAGGATAGAGGAATTCTGGCAACAATCATACAAAAAATAACAGATAAAATAAATTCGTATTTGTCAAAGAAAATAGCAGTTGAAAAATAAAAAATATATTATCTTAACACAAAGTTTTCAATAAAATTCTGTAAAAACATTAAACGAAAAACATTATTCAACCGTCAATAGTTAAGAGATGATAAAGGATAACGATTCAAAACTTGTTGCCAAATCCAAACTCGGGGATCGTCGAGCATTTGGAAAGTTAGTTAAAAAATATCAAAACAAGGTTCTTTACCTGGCTTATGATTTAATTGGAAACTACGTCGATGCCCAGGATGTGGCGCAAAACGTTTTCCTTCAGGCATTTCAAAATATACCATATTTTCGGGATGAAGCTACTTTCTCGACCTGGATATATAAAATAACAACGAATGCTGCTATAGATTTTCAGAGAAGCAGGCGAAGGAGAAAATCGCTTTTTATAGATCAACCGCAATATGAGGAACAGCAGAAGCTATCAATTGAGAATATTGAAGATCCATACCAATCCGTTGAGAAGAAAATTGAAAATTCAGATTTAAAAAGTTTGGTTGCAAAGGTTGTGGAAGAACTTTCGCCGCAACAAAAAGCCGCTTTTATTCTGAAATATTTTCATGATAAGAGTACCGAGGAAATTGCTAAAATTATCAATTGTAACCCGGTAACAGTTCGAGGCCATATTTTAAGAGCAACGACAAAGTTACGCAAGAGACTGAAGGATGAAAAATGAGTAAGTGTAATCAAAAATATTTAGTTGTTGATTATTTCTTCGATGAACTAAAACGTGAAGATAAACAGCAATTTGAAAACCACCTGGCTGAATGTAAAACCTGCGAAGAGCATCTGGAGTCGCTGGCTGAGACTTCACATGTGATGAAGAGACAAAAGCGGGAAAAACCAGCAAAGGAGCTATTACGTAATTATCATTTACAATTACAAAATGAATTTAATTTAAACGAAAGCTGGAAATTCCAACTAGAAACGATTTTAGATAAGTTTATTCTAAAACCTTCGATTGCGATTCGTTTAGCTGAAGCTGTCGTGCTCATCTTGATTGGTATTTTTATTGGCAGAACGTTCATCTGGCAGCCAAACACAATCCCGGTTTCGAATGGATCGATAAACCTGGCTTCCCAGCCAATGGTCGAAGATTTAATATTGAAAAATTATCTTCAAGAAACCGAGATGATATTTCTGGATGTCGCAAACCTGGATCCTATCGAGGATCAAAGGTTAATATCCAGTTTAGTTCAATCAGCTAAATATAAATATTTATTGCAAAAGACCCTATTGCTCAGGGATCAGGCAAAGGAGTTAGAAAACAACCAATTGTCTGATGTTCTGAGTCAGATTGAGTTGATTCTATTAGAGCTTTGTAATATGGAGACGAATGCGTACGAGGAAACTTTATTTTTTATCAAACAACAACTGAAAGATACACATCTTTTAATTGAGATGAAAACTTTGGATCAAATGGATATTTAGTCCAGGAGTTGTGATATAATGAGGAATTTGAGAATAGTTACTTTTTTTGCCCTTATCATTTTGTTGGTGGCATTTGTACCATTATTAAGGGCACAGGAGGATTTTAAGCTTTTTAATGAAGCAATGGAATTGCGGATTCAGCGAGAATGGAATAAGGCATTAGAAAAATATGAATCGCTGAAACAAAAATATCCCAACAGCAAGTATGTCGACGATGCTGAATTCTGGTCAGCATATATTCTGAAAGCACAGGGCAAAGATAGTGATGCTTTTAAATCTTACCAGGCAATGAAACAAAAGCATCCCAACAGTCCCTGGGCTGATGATGCGACCATGCACCAAATTGGACTGGCGGAAAAATTTGTAAAACAAGGGCAGGATAGTTACCGAGACTTTTTAAAGAACCAATTAAAATCTCCGCATAAAAATGTAAAATACCAGGCGGCGCTAAGCCTGGGCAAACTGGGTGATAAGCGGGCAATCCCGGTTTTAAAAGAGATGTCAAACAACGGGGATAAGGATATGCGATCGGTGGGGAATTCTTTGCTTCAAAGCATAGATGATCGTCGGAGACAGAACCGAACTCAATTAAAACCATTTCCGATTCGACCACCCAAAAACAAGACTGACAAGAAAAAAAGTGAGATCAAAAAACCGCCGAGGTTTGAGCCCCAAAAGCAGCGCCAAACTCCAACTCGAAAACCTGATATAAAAATTCGTCAAACACCAAAGCAGCAGCCACGACGATCAACTCCGCCTAAAAAAACGAGTCCCAAAAAGAAAGGCAAAATTAGTCACTAATTCGCTGTTAAAAATATTGATAAAACTATGCAATGAACAAAATTATAGCACTGTCGTTAAATAACAAATACTGAAAATTAGCCTAACTAATTTCAACATAAAGTTGGTAAGTTAAGCTTGATACATCAAAAAAAATCTAATTTCATTCTTCCCTCAAATCGATTCTGCTGTCACAGAATCGATTTGATATTTTGAAGAAGGAGAAAATAATGAAACGGTTTGTAATTTTTATATCTGCATTAATTCTGCTTTCTCCCCAATTGTTATTTAGTCAATATTTCTGCAAGAATAAGGTACAATATGAAACATTTGAATGGCATTTTATCCAGTCCGAGCATTTTGATATATATTTTACCACCGGTGGTGAAAAGGTTGCCGAATTTACCGCTGAAGTTGCGGAAGCAAGCTATAAACAATTAAAGGAGGATCTGCGTTTTGAATTAGCTGATCGAATTATGATCATTACCCACAATAGCCATAATGATTTTCAACAAACCAATGTCGACTTGAGCCCCCCGGAGGAATCAGTTGGTGGATTCACAGAATTCTTCAAAAACAGGGTCGTGGTCCCTTATGAAGGTGAATGGGAGAAGTTCCGGCATGTGATTCATCATGAATTAACTCACGCAGTGATGCTGCAAATGGTATATGGCGCTGGAGTTCAGTCGATTATTACTGGAATGGCAAGGTTGCGTCTGCCGCTCTGGTTAATTGAAGGGCTGGCTGAATATGAGAGCCGCGGCTGGGATACCGAAAGCGATATGTACATACGGGATGCGACATTGAATGGATATATACCAACTATTGATTATCTTTATGGATTTATGGCGTATAAAGGCGGGCAATCGGTTCTTTATTATTTAGACCAGAAATATGGCGGGGAAAAGATCGGGGAATTGTTGGGAAAAATTAAGGTTTCCAAAAGCATGGATCGAGGCTTGAAGCAAGCCATTGGACTGGAAACCAAAGATCTCACCAAAAAGTGGCACATGCATCTGAAGCGAGAGTACTGGCCAGATATTGCCGATCGAAAAGAACCCGAGGAGTTTGCCAAACGTCTGACAGATCATACCAAGTGGCATAATTTTGTAAATAGTGGTCCCGCGCTATCTCCCCGGGGCGACAAACTCGCCTTTCTTTCTGATCGTTCTGGTTACTTCGACATCTATCTTGTGAGCGCTATTGACGGCAAAATGCTTGGTAAACTGGTGAGCGGTCAACAATCTGGTGATCTTGAAGAATTACATTGGCTTCGGGCCGGAATCAGTTGGTCTCCAGATTCAAAAAACATTGTTTTTGCAGCCAAATCGCTTGGTGTAGATGTTTTACATATTGTTGATGTTAAGCGAAAAAAAATCGTCCAGAATATCGAACTCGATCTTGATGGTATTTTTACCCCAAGCTGGTCTCCACAGGGCGATGAAATTGCATTTATGGGGATTAAACATGGGCAGGGAGATATTTACTCCTATAATTTGAAAACCGAAAGGCTGAAAAAAATTACCGATGATGTTTTCAGTGATTTACAACCCCAATGGTCTCCCGATGGAAAGAAAATAGCTTTTGTGAGTGACCGTCAACATAATATTGATCTGAATGAAACACGCGACGATTTTAAAATTTATAACCAGGAATTTCGAAACCTGGATATTTATATCAAAGACCTGGAAACGGACAAAATAGAACGCATAACCGACACACCAAACCTGGAAGGTTCTCCAGTTTTTTCTCCCCAAGGTGATCGTTTAGCATATACCAGTGACGCCAGTGGAATTTTCAATATTTATATTTATGATCTGGATTCCGGGATGATCTACCCGATTACCAATGTAATCACCGGAATTTTCAACCTGAGCTGGCATGGCGATGAGAATAAACTGGCATTTGTATCATTTTATAATGCTGGCTACGACATTTATTTACTTCGTAATCCTTTAAAAATCACACCAGGCGCTGTTAAATTGGCAGAAACGAATTTCATTGCCAGGCATGGTCACAAACAAATGAATAAAAGATACGCTTCTGTACGGAAAAGTGATCCTGGCGGAGAAGTGGACGTTGATGAAAACGCTTTCCGAAATTTTGTGTTTGATAAGGATTTTGCAGAAGGAAAAGTTGAAATTGAAGAGCCCAAAAAGTCGGTATTTTTAGATACGGCAGAATATAAATCCCCAAGCGGGGATTACCGAATCAGCAATTATAAAATTAAATTTTCTCCAGACATTCTTTATGGGACTGCCAGCTACAGTCAATTCTATGGTGTTCAGGGCTTAACACAGATTGCGCTATCCGATGTACTGGGAAACCATCGAATTAACATTTATACCAATCTTTTTTATGATCTCAGGAATTCCAATTACGAGCTGACATATTTGTATCTGCCAGGAAAAACCGACGTTGGATTTGGGGCGTATCATTATACCTATTTTTACTACATCTATCATCCATTATACCCAACCTGGGCGAGGGATCGATATTTTGGTGCGAATTTATATGCTTCTCATCCTTTCTCGAAATTCAAACGAGTTGATGCAATGCTTCAATGGGCAGCGATAGACCGAGACTTGATTCAATTCCAGGATTACCCCACTGAAAAATTTAGATTATTTCTTGCTGGTCTAAATTTAGTGAAAGATACGGTTCTTTGGGGATACACGGGGCCAGTTAATGGACATCGCTACTCGCTGGGAATAAACTACAGCCCGGGGATAGGTACAAACAGCCTCAACTTTGTGACCTTGAAAATGGATTATCGTAAATATATGAAAATCGGCAGGGATTATAATTTTGTATTCAGACTAACCGGCGGATTGAGTGAGGGGAAAAATCCGCACACCTTTTTCCTGGGTGGAACATCAGGTTGGTTGAATTACAAAACGCGCGGAGGGCTGAGAGTTCTCAATGTCGATGACATCTATTTCAGCTCTTTTGAAGTCCCCATGCGGGGTGGCTATTATTATGAAAGAGATGGCAATCGTTTTTTTATTAATAATTTAGAATTTCGTTTCCCATTGATCCGGTACTTTCTGATGGGATGGCCTCTCCCAATCGGCTTCCAGGATATTCGGGGGGCATTATTTACCGATATCGGTGCCGCCTGGGTGGGGAATGATTTCAGGGGATTTAAAACTACCGATGGCGGTGTTCCGGCTCTAAACGATATTTTCTTTGGGTATGGTATCGGTGCGCGAATGAACCTGGGCTTCTTCTTATTCCGATTTGATGTAGCCTGGTCGTCTGACCTGGTAAACTATACCCATGGACCGTATTATTATATTTCTTTGGGACCGGAGTTTTAGCGTAGCGCAGCGAAGCAGCAAAAAGAATACTCAACACAAAGTCACGAAGCGAACACTAAGATCACGAAGATAAAAAATAATAATTATCTTTGTCTTCCTTTTTGTTCTTTGTGTTTTTTTGTGTATTCGTGTTTAAAATATTTTGCTAAAAACCGCGTCCGACTATTGGCGGAAACAAAGATTTGACCTAAACACTAAAAAGTCTAAAGGATGTTTGTCTGAATGGGAATAATGATTTATGAAAGTTAACCGTCTCTCTATTTTATTAATTACTACCACAATTTGCTTTTCCGTGGTGTATACAACCTTCGGACAAATAAGTCCAGACCGTTCTCCTTTTAATCGACAGAAGCAAATGTTTGGTCCACCGCTTTTTTTATATGATACTTATTATTTTTTAACCCGGGATAGTATAGACAACAACTTAAATTACCGGCTCGATGTTTATGTTACATTTGCCAACGATATCTTACAATTTGTCAAAGAAAGACAGGGACATTTTACCGCCGGTTATGACCTTTTTGTAAGCATATTCGACCATAAAGGCAATCACGTGGCAGAAAAATTGACTGGCAATCGAATCAATGTCCAAACCTTTGAAGCAACTAATGCTCGTGAATTGAGTAACAAGCATCAATTACAATTTGATTTGATTCCAGCACAATATAAACTGGTCTTAGATTTAACCGATCGTGATACACAAAAAAGCCTTCATCGGGAAAAGAAAATTCATGTCCAGGGTTTCGATCAGGATAAAATTTCGCTAAGTGAAATTTTATTTGCAGATAAAATAATTTTTGATTCATTAAAAAATATTCAAGAAATTGTCCCCAATCTAAATCGTAATTTTGTTGATCCAAAGTCTGAATTCTGGGCTTATGTTGAAATTTACCCGGCTTTATCCTCTGCCAATTTGAAATTCACCTATACCATTACCGATGCTTCTGAGCAGGCAATTATCCGAAATGAACGGCAAATAACGACTGACAAAAAAACAATGCCTTACCTGTTGGATCTCAGTGACGACATCAAAACACCCGGGCGTTACATGCTCATCATCCAGATCGATGTAAACAATAAAAAAGCCATTACACGGGCAAAATTTTCGGCAAACTGGAGCAATTTCGAATTTTCTAAATTGAATATCAACACCGCCATTAGAGCATTAAATGAGTTTATTCCTGAAAAGAATTTTAACAACCTGGAGCAAACCTCAGACAGCACTAAGCAAGCCTGGTTCAAAAATTTCTGGAAAGAACGCGATCCGACTCCTGGTACCGAAGAGAATGAATTACAGAAAGAATACTATCGACGTGTCGATTTTGCAAATAATAATTTCACGGTTAATGCGCTGGACAAAGAAGGCTGGCAAACCGATCGCGGCAATATTTACCTGAAGTATGGTCCGCCAAAGGATGTTGAGCGTCACCAGGATCAACTGAACCTGCCTCCTTATGAAATCTGGTACTATGACAAACTGGATCGGCGTTACTATTTTGAGGATAAATCCGGGGTGGGGGATTTTCAATTGGTACGAATTGAGTAAATTATTTACTGTATCGGAATTTCTTAGTTTTTGTAAAAAGTACTATATAAAATCTTACAAGGAGCAACAGAGTTAATGGAGATTCACGGAGAATTTCTTAAGGGATTATTTGGCGGTTATAAAACTCCGTTTAAACTCTGCTTCCTCTGTTTCTCCTTGTGGGGAATTACTGAAAATTTGACCTGCGAAATTTGAATTGCTTTTCATTAATTACCTTCAAGCTATTTTTTCTTTCCGCCCTGTTATTCATAATTGGTTTGTTTCTATCTATATATGTTGTTAAACAAGAAATAAAATTCTTATGTTGGTATCCCGAATGGATCTGGAACTGGCTAAAAAAACTGTTAAAAAAGCGCCCCAGTTATCTCAAGCTATTTTTATTGATTTTTACGTTAAATTCGACATCACTGTTCTTCAATTTGATTTCAGGATTTGGAGTCGTATTGCCAATTATTTTTGGATTTCTCATTGGGATGAATGTGGGAATAATCGCCTACAAAGAAGGGGGAATTAAAGCGATGGTTTCGATGTTTGTTACGCCGAATGCTTTTTTTGAATTACCAGCAGCCTGGTTGAGTATTTCAGCAGGAATACGATTGGGATGGGAAATGATTACCCGCGACGCCGATGTCGGTTTAATTTTTTCTCAATGTTTATTGATTTACATTCGCGCTATTCTCCCGCTGCTGTTCATCGCAGCATTATTGGAATCCGCCTTCGTCTATATTTCAATCCAAAAATTACAACATCCCACTTCGCTTGCGCAGGAACCACTCGATGCTCAACAAGAAGATCGCAGCGATTAATAAAATAAGCTTATTCCAGAGTTGCATTTCTGTTGATTCCAATGTCCTTCTAACTGGAAACTTCAATGTTTCTTCCAGGGATAAGAAAGTGCTATCCGTAAAAAATTGACCCCCGGTTTTCTGTGCAAGCTGCATCAACAAATCTTCATTCATTTTTGTTTGCAAAAATTCCAGTTGAAAATCCTCAACTGAAAATTTTCCCTGGTCTTTTCCGATGTCTCGATTATTGTAGGTGGCTATCCCTTCATAGGAATAATCACCGCCTTCCAGTGCCTGGAGCGCGCCTTCGTATTTGCCTTCCCCGGTTCCGGTCATTAGAATTTCGTACATTTTATTCTTGCTGCGAACTTTCAACTTTACTTCTGCTCCATCCATAGGGCGATAGTCTTCATAATAGACCTGACCGGTGAAAGACACCTGTTCCCCGTTGCGATAAATTTCCTGATCCGGGTAAATACGGACTGGTTTGCTATCCTCTTTTGTGATCAGCCAGCGAACACTGTTGCTCAGGAACTGTTTAAAGACTTCGTTGGATTTGCCGATTCCCCACATCAGCAAATCCCAGCGCCAGATGCCATAGCCCAGGACCGCAATGGATTTGTGTTGTCCAACCTTCCTGGCAATAACCAGTGGCAGCGGTGCCTTCAATCCTCGAATGAATGTCTGCTCTGGATCGATCTCAATTAATATCTCACTATCAGGATAAAGCTGCAACCGTTGAAGCGATAAATAAATTGGTGGCATATCCCGCCACTTTTGTTGATTTTCGAACTCGTCATCAGTAATTCGGGTAATCGGATGGACCAATCCTCTTGCTGTCAGCCGGGATACGACCAGAATCTCTTTAGATACAGATACTGGAAGCAGAAATGGTAAAAATTTATTTAGTGACGTGAGTAATCGGTAATTGATACCATTACCAGTGACGAATAAGAGAGGCGTTTGATTTGACTCAATAACTGTTTTCAACGATGAAATAACTTCTGGCGAAGTATTTCTGCCCGGAAAGTTCTGGAAAATTAAACAATCATACTGATTCAGTCGATTGATATCGTTCGGAAAGTTACCCTGGTAAAATTGTTGATTTTTCTTTACTACCCAATAGTCGACCTCAATATTTGGATCAGCTTCCAGGTTCTTTTTTATGAATTTAAAGTCAGGATCAGGACTGCCAGCAATAAATAAAAGTTTCATCTTGCTTTTCAAAACTTTTGTGTAAAAATTTTGCTGGTTATTGATTGCTGTTAGCTCATTTTCCAGGGCTGGTATGCGAACTCGATATTTTTGGAAACCGGGTTCCTGTGGGGTAAAGTGCAATCGGACTTTTGTTTCTGATAATTCTTTACCGATCTCAATATATTCTGCATCCAATTGTTGCGAATCTTTTAATAGTTTGACCTCACTTTTTCGATCGGGAAAACCAAAAGCTTGAATCGTTATATCAACCGGGACTTTGTTATTGGCATAGGTGACCTGGTTTGCACTAATTTTTGAGATAACAATATCCGTCTGCTCAATCGCTTTGCCAATCGCAAGAGGAAAAAGTGGTGTATCAAAGTCTTCAACATAGCGCACTGGATTTTCACCCAGGTTATTAATCCCATCCGTGATGAGGATTACTCCTTTCAAATAACGGTCAACATTTTTTTCTTTGAGAGCTTTTAATGCGTCGGTTATATCTGTTCCATCATGATTAAATTTGATAGAATCTAATTGTTCTGGGGATAGTGTGGCAAGTATATCAGAAAACTGGTAATATTCGACCTCCATTTCCTTTGAGATATTTTGAAACAGATCAGATTCAAGGACAGTTTTCGCTTTATCCGCCCTGGTCTTCCCATCATCGGTCAAAGACATACTGGCTGAATTATCTACCAGCACTGCGATAATCGGTTTTTCGGTTCGATTCCAGGATAGGCTTAAAATCGGTTCAAATAAAATAAACAGAATAATTATTAGCGCAACCATTCTCAGGATAGTTAAAATCCTTTTAAACCAATTCGGCACTGGTGGAATGGTTCGACGATAAACATAAATGCTCAATCCTATTAAAATAACAAAAAATAGAATGAACAGGAATGTATTTCCATGTAATTTTAAGTCAAAATTTTCCATGCTAATTTATGTATTTGGCTGTCCACAAATATATCTTATCTATCCTCTAAACGCCGATCATAATAATTTGTTTGCTGTTGAAAGTTATTTCCTTACGGTAAAGTTTTTCCTCCCAGTCTTTATTCCGGGGATCAAAAATGACCAGGTAGCCCTCGTTTAATCCTAACCGATCCAGGTAAGCTGTCAACTGCTTTTTCGCCTTTTCGATGGAACGTTCCCCGCGCCAGATCTTTAACTCCATCGCTGTTCTTTGTTTGTGAAACCGAACCAATAAATCCAGTCGACGGTTACCGGCCGCCATTTCGCGGATAATTTCACCGCCAGCATTCACCAACCTTTGCAGAAACGCCATTAATAACAGGTGATGCGCCGACTCTTTGTAGGTGTAACGGTCAAGCCAGCTCTCGGCGTTTTCCATATAAAATTCTTGAAACGCTTCCATTACTTTGTCCATATCAAGCTCATTTTTTTCAGTAACAAACCACTGGGACTGAATTTCTTTTGGTATTAATACCTCAATGGGAGATGCCATGATTCTCGGGATAATTTCTGCATAAATTTTGTTGGCAAATTCTAATGGACTGGTTTGGGAGACCAATCCTAAATCCCTTAAATAAACGATATCATCTTCCAGTATGTCAAATTGAACGGTATCTCCGTTAATAATAGCCTGAACCACTCCTTTCACTCTTTTTTCTTTCAGTTTATCGGCTAAACTGTCCAGGTGAGTATCCCGGCGTAATATAAGCTGAAGCTTCGCTTCATTTACAATGTCCAGTGCGATTTTCTTTGACCAATCATTGTTTAATATTTCTGAGACGATTTGGTTTGCTATAGCATTTACCAGCCAGGGCTGACCGTTAGAAAGATTGAATATCTCCTCCTTTGTTTCCGGGGGAAACATCTGCTTTGTCGCCTTTTCATGTTGTTCTAGCAAATCAAACACTTCATCTTTTGTAAAATTGTTGAGAAAAACTGATTTTGCTTTAATATTAAAAGGTGAAATAGCACCCAAAGATTCTTGCTGAGGGCGAATTTTAGCCCTGTAATCCCGTACATCGCGTAGTCCTACTAATGCCACAGACGAGGGAAAAGCCTGCGGTCTTGATTGATACCCATCTCTTAACTGCCTTAAAACCGAAATCAGCAGATCACCCACCAGGGCATCGATCTCATCAATTAACAGTATCAGCGGCTTTTTAATGGTTCCACACCATTCCGACAGATAATCGCTTATGTTTAAATAATTTTTTTCTTTAGGATTCAGCGGGCGATATTTTTCAGCTAGCTGCTTTCTTGATGCTTGAAAAATGCTGTAATTTAACAACTGATTTGCTTTTTCAATCGTTATGCTACTATAACCGGCGCTTTCAAAGGAGACTACGATAGAAATATATTTACCCTCACGGTTTAACTTTTTCGCCAGCGCATGCAGGTAGGTAGTTTTTCCGGTTTGTCTCGGTGCATGAATGCTAAAATAAAGTTCCTTTTCGATTAATTCCTCTATTTCGGCTAATCTTCGTAACGGATCAACCATATAATGCTTTTCCGGGGTACATAATCCAGCTGTATTAAAAAATTTTTCCATTTTATTCTCCTGAATTTAAAAGACATGGATGTCAAATTTATATATATTACAAAATTTTATTTGCAATATCAATAAAAAAGATTTTTAAAATCCTAACCAGGATAAACCAGAATCTTCCTTCGGCAACTTTTTATTATAGATTGATCCTCCTCGGCGGATTTTTATGATAATAATGATTCGCCTATGGAGAATTCGCCAAAGGAGAAGCAAAAGGAAAGATTAACTCACAAAATTGGAACCTTTCATCGGCGGATCATTTAAATTAATCGCACCAAAGGCGGATGTGCCTCTGGCGCATTGATCTGAAAAGGATAACTCTCAAAAAAACATCGCTTTTAAGAATTAATTTTTGTGAGTTCCATTTTTGTGTCCGTGGTTTTTTTTGTTTTTTTGGCAAGTAGTTTACTGTTTAAATATTATTTACCTACCCCGGATTTTGCAACTCTATTCAGTTTTGCAACAAATTTCTTCACTTTTTTTAATTCTTTGTGCTGGAGCCTTCTATAAATTGCCAGAGCCTCCTGTGCAAATTGACGCACCAGGTCATGTTCAGCCCGCTTTTCAAAATGCCAGACCCGGGCAAGCCCAAACTTTGAATCGGCAATGAGCTCAATACTTCCAACTTCTTGTGCCAACGGAAGAGCTTGTTCAAACAAATCGAGTGCCTTGAGCCACTGCTTTCGGTTGATTGCCAGTTCGCCAAGGTTACCCATAAAAATTGTCTGCCCGGTTTTATCATCAAGCTCCCTGCCAATTTCTAAAGCCTCATGATAATATTGCTCGGCTGCTCTGTACTGTCTGCGTTCACGAGCAAGCTGCCCCAAACTATTGAGCGCAAAAGCCACTTCTCGATTGGCGCCCAGTTCCTGTCTAATTGCCAATGCTTTTTTCATAAACTCTTCGGCTTTTACGTACTCTTTTTGTTGTTGGGAAATTAAACCGCCTAATCTCAAAGCTGATGCCTCATCACCCTTGGTACCCCCGAGTTCCCAGGACTTCACACATTTTTTCAACCAATTGGAGGCATCTTCTATTTGATCCCGTTTGTAATGCATCCAGGCGACATCAAAAGCCCGCCAACCAGCGTTCCTCCAGGTATCTGATGTAGATGCTGCCAGATAGGCGTTTTCGCTTAGACTGATAAATTCATCCCATCGCCCACTATATGAAAGAAAAAAAGATAATGAACTGGTCAGTTCGACCAATATTCGTGCCGCTTCATTATTTCCAACTTCTTCATTCTTCACTTCGGCCGTTTCCCATAACCAGCGACAAATTGTTTCCAGGTTTGTCCATTCGGTTTCCAAACGGTCAAATGTTCGGTAACTTTCTTTATCATATCCACCATATCTCTTGGCATAATCGACCCAGTATCGGGCGAAACGCATACCGGTCTCGTAAGCCATGATTTCATCAGCTAACAAATCATCACGGACAAAATTGCGAGTCAGTGGGTGCAGACTAAACCGTTCGGCTCCTAATTCTCGAATGACCAATGAAAGCGAGTTTAATCGCTCGAGCACGACTTCCAGTGCAGTTCGCGACAAATCTGCAACTGCCATCAGCGCTTCAAAAGTCGCGGATGGGACAAAAAACGAAAGTGCATTGAGTGCAGCTGTATCACCGACACCTAATTCCTTTCGAGCTTCTTTGTAAATAAATTTTTGAAGCGGTGATTTGAGAGATGCCCCCTGGCGCAGTAAGTCCAGGGCTCGATCGAAGGTCAATCCCCTCGTGCGCATGAGTCCCAAAGTCCAGATAAGCGCCAATGGCGAGCCACCGGTCTCCTCGTGCAATTCTTGCCATTGAGCCTCTCCAGCAAGCTGGATGGTCTGTCTTAAATGGTCTTCTCTACCGGATTCATGCTGAATAATAGCGCGTGCAGTTTCCCAATCCAGGGCTTCCAGGCGCAGCCAGAAAGCGCCTTCGCCCCCGCGTCGTCGACTGGTTAAAATCGCCTTGCTGCTTTGTGGGAGAAATCGCAACCAGTCTGTCAGCGCCTCCTGCTCCTCTTTGGTCAACGTTTCAAGATTATCATAAACCAATAACGCACGGGTGTTTCGCAGGACATCGAATAAAGTCCGAATCTTATGTTCACTACTTAATTTTG
>CBFDBN010000053.1:0-14730 GCA_965603055.1 uncultured bacterium
TTACGTGCATCACCAGAAAAATTGATTACTCCCATTAGACTGCTAGACTCAAATTCTCCAGTCCTTTCTTTTGTTAATTTTTCAATCTGTTTTAGACTGGGCACCGTCACGTAAACCGCATCTTTCTTATACTCAACCTCCTGCGCAACACTCAAACTTAAATTAAATAAAGAAGCAATTAAAACGATAAGAATAACAACTGATCCCCGGCTCAAAATTTCGCTTCGCAGCATGACAAAGCTCCTTTCGTTTCGATTAGCAAATGTGGAAGAATTTTTTAAAAATTTGTCAAGTTGAAAAATCTCAGTTGAAAAATCGATGGTTTTGTTATTTTACCCGTGTCACGTATTCTAAAAATCTTACGACAAAATATCACTTTTTTTACAATTCGATATTTTTCACCACAAATATATTATATTTGAGTTGATATTTTGATTTATTCCAGAAAAAAAATCGGTATTAAGAATCCATCATAGTCAAACAAGAAATTATGTTCTCAATCATCTTGTTAAAATGCAGTGCCTTGTTGAGGTGATTTTTATTGCTTTAAAAATTGAAGGTTATAAAACGTGCAATTATTGGAGTTATTTCAAAGATGCAAAGTTTTTTGCACAAATTGAGAAGCTAATTATAATTAGTTCAAAATAAGCGAAAAAAATCCTTGTTTTAAAGAGAATTTAGATGATAATTTGATGATATTTCAAATCAAACTTTTTGAAACAAATTTATTACGGAACATACAAAATTAATTTGTAAAAATCAAGTAAAATTTATAGTAAAAATAAAAAAAGCAGGTGATAATTCACCTGCTTTGTTGATCCCCCTAACTCATAAATGAGCTTAAGCTCTAGCTTTGCGTTTGTGGAATACGCTAATAGTACCAATCCTTAACACCTTTAAATTAGCTGATAATTAGACCTCAAAATTCGTGCCAATTTTGTGAAACAACTCATAACCTACAAAATAACAGAACATTATTCGACTCGAACAATTTTAAACATTCTTCGAAAATTGTAAACTGTCTTGACACCATTTCAACTGCATCTTCTAATGCTCTAAAAATCAATAAAATAGAGTGTATGGTTTTCTTTACAAAAAAACAGGTTACTTTACACTTTTTATTTATTTCATCTTTTTTTTGAATAATATTTCCCAATATTAATAATTTCAAGGGCAGAAAATTTGTATTTTTCTTAAATTTTAACATCTATGAACCGTGCTTCAACTCAACCTTAAAAAATCAATAAATTGGAACCGAAACGAAAAAGGCAGGTGAGAACTCACCTGCCTTTTCATCCAAATTTTTGTTAGAAGATATTATTTGATTTATTTTTCTTTCCGAATATAAATATCCCCATTAAAAGTCTTAAACAGCATCTCCTGTCCACCACCTTTAATCTTCACGGTTATGGCATCTTCGAGACGAATTCGATACTTGCCAGTCTTCTTTCGAGTATTCTCCTCAACAATTTTACGATTTGCTTCCTGGGTAGACATCTCAAAATCACTATAAATATCGCCATTGTCCGATTTTAATTTCAGCACTGCTTTGAGATTCTTTGGAAAAGTAATATCAAGATCACCGTTCAGTGAGCTGAATGACATGGATTTTTTAGGATCGATTTTTTTGAAATTGACCAGCAGATCTTGATTCAGCGCATGGGCAACCACCGCACCTGAAATATCTTTCAATGTGACTGCGCCGTTTACATTATTTATCTCAATCTCCCCTTCCACATTTTCAACCACAATATCGCCGCTATTCACACAACCTAATTTTAATGAGGTTTTAAAGGGGACTTTAATGTTGAGATCAATGGTTCTTTTCCATGATTCAGTGCTTATCTTTATTACATTATTTTCTTCTTCAACAGTCAAACCGGTACTCGTCATTCGGATTCTTTTCATTCCCCTGGCTTTGTCATTGCTGGACTCATCATCGTCGAATGAGATTTTGGTCCGAATATGAGCTTCAACAGTAACTTCCTTTCCACTGTAACCAATGACCGTTATTCCACCATTCACAAGGCTTGACTTAACCCAGCCAGGTCGAGATGCATCGCTGAACGGAACAGATAATTGATCAACATACGATTTCTGTCCAAAAGTCGCACAGGACATCACAAAGAATAATAAGAAGATTAGATATTGAAAATTTCTTTTCATTTTTTTGCCTCCGGTTTTTTTCATTCATTATTTATAATTTGACATTCGATATTCGATATTTAAGATTCAAACATATCAATGATAACTTAATAGACCAATACCAACTAATCACTGGCAACCAACCCCTCACTTCTTAAGAATCTTAATATCCCCATTAAATCCATCAAACTCAATCTCCGGACCACCTTTTCCGACTCGAACCCTGGTGCGACGATTGCTTTTGTAAATGTACTTTCCTTTTTTGCTCTCTTTCGTTGTGGCAATATCCGGAACGTGAGTTACTTCGAAATCGGTGTATGCTTCACCATTAAAAGTTTTAAGTCGAAAATCTGCTGAAAGTCCATCAAGAAAAGTGACTTTCACGTCCCCATTCAATGAGCCAAAATAGCAGTCAGACTTGGGATTTTTCTTGTAAACGACTTCGAGGTCTTCATTGAGTGCATAAGCTTTGCCAGAGCCGGAAACTTCTCTCATCACGACTCCACCATTGATGTTATTGACGTCAAAATTTCCCTGTACATTTTCAACATAGACATCTCCATCATTAATGGTTTCGAGATCAATGTTCGTTTCAAAAGGCACTTTTATCTCAAAATCGAAAGTGACTTTGTAGCCATAATATTTGGGTCCCTTGTAATTAATTGTGCCATCCTTTCTTCGATACGGCGTATCAATGTAAATTAAAATCAGGTTGTCTTCCTCAGAAATCTCCAGTTTTTCTTTTTCTTTGGCTTCCTCGGCTTTCTTTTTCGATCTGGCTTCAATGGTTCGATGAACAGTTAGTTTCACTTCATCACCCTTGTAACCAACCAATTTGATCGAGCCATTGATGTTTTCCAGCTCGAGGTATTTCTCTTTGGCAGTTTTGGAAAATTTTAAATTCTTCTGAATATCATCTTTTTGTTTGACAGGAAGGTCATAAGCAAAAAGACTAAAAGCAAAAATACAGATAAAAAAGTTAATCAGGTAAATTCTTTTCATCGGTAGCTCCTTTTAATTTTCATCTCATTTTTAATTTGAAATTTGATTATTGGAATTTATTTGGTATTTGTCTTTTAAAATTTGATTTTTTTCTTTCATTCAGTTTAAATTTCAAAGCTGCCCGATTCCCCACTGCGCCCTTTCTCTCACATCAGAATTTAGATGATTGTCCTTAATCAATTGCCTCAATGCCTGAATCGAGCGCTTTTCACGGATTTCGACCAAAAGATCAATGATCTCGATTTGAACTAATGGTGATTCTTGCCGGGCAAGCGATTCTATCAATCCCTGTCGGATCATTGGTCTGTCACTGAACAAATAGAGCGCATCTATTGTTGCCAATCGCACATTCACATTGGGATCGTAATTAAGCGTATTCAACAGCGTGGTCAAAATTTCTGAATTGGGTTGTTCCAATTGATAACTCAGACTGACCCCTTGAAGTCTTTCGCTGGGGGACTGCTGTTTTAACAACGACAGGGCTACCATTCGCTGCATATTCTGAACTTCGGATCGCAATTGCGCCATTTCACCATTATGTGATTTAACCAAATTTAAACGAGAACCGATTACCACACCGATGATGAGTAGCATCGTGGCTGTGGCAAGCTGGAAAATAGGTTTTTTAGGCAGCCATTTTTCGAGCCAACGATTCACAACTTCACGCCAATTTTTCCTCAATTTTGCCTGCTGCAGCCCCTGTTTATATGCTTCAAGCATTGTCTCGAATCGCAGGCGTAAATCAGCACCCGGTTGTTGTTCCGAAATTGAACCCAGTTTTTCCCATACCGTGTTCAAATTTTCGAATTCCGCTTTACACCCCTGGCAGATGGACAGGTGTTTTTCAATTTCAGATTTTGTCTTTTCATCCAATTCATCCAGCAGCAAATCTGGAATATGGCTTTTTAACTGATCGCATTTCATAATGCACTCTCACCTGATAGTTCAAAATAAATATCTCTTAACTCTTTTATTGCCCGATGAACCCTGGCTTTAATCGTTCCTACCTGGCAGTCCTGGATTTCTGCAATATCCTCATACTTCATATTGTGAAAACGGCTGAGCACCAGAACTTCGCGCTTTTCAATTGACAACTTTGTCAATGCAGCTCGTAACAAAGCTACATCTTGACTGGCTTCCAAACTTTCATCCGGATTTGAATCCTGGCTAATCGGTTCTGGATCATTTTTGGTGATTTTTTGCTCTCGATTTTGTTTCTTGAAAAAATCAACATTAGCATTGCGTGAAATATGAAACATCCAGTTGGTAAATTTTCCATCGCCGCGATAAGTATGGCGATATTTCAACATACGCAAAAAGACTTCCTGGACTAAATCTTCGCTGATCGCCCGGTTTTTTGTTAATCGTAGGAAAAAATTGAACAGCATTTTGTTATATCTTTCAAACAAGATGCTGAGCTTATCCAGTTCTCCGTCCCGGACTTTGAGCATAATTTGGTTATCTGATTGTGACGTCACTTATTTAATCCTTTGTCCATTGTCAGTTTTCCGTAGTTGTTCAATTTTCGTTCATTCAACTGACTACAGACGACAAACAACAATCATCTTTCAAACCCCGATTTGAAGTTTATTTTTCTTTTCATTTATGTAAACTGTGTATAAGCAAAAAGGTTACACGACAGGCGAATTATTTTTCATTTAAAATTTTCAGTAATTGGGTTAATTCCCGCTGGGAATAGAGGTAGAATTGACCACACTTTTTGCTGCCTTTGAAATTGACTGGTAGATCAATGAGGATTAAATTCTTTGGTTTTCCATGGCGAAATTGTTTCTTTTCCCTGCCCTGGTGAGAGCGGGGCGTATCGATGTAGCAATTTACGCCAAAATTTTTCTCTTTATGCCGAACAACAAAATCAATACCGTATTTCACATCGACTTCGGGATGATAGAAAACTCGATCGAACAGGTTGGACTCGGCTAAAACATAATAAAAATGGATATCCCTTACAAAGGAAGGATAGGCTCGAAACGCACGCGCCTGAAGTGCTCGAAGGCTCTTTTTTAATTTATCTGTAAAATTATCCTTATTTTCGTGGCAATAAAAATTCCAGAATTCAGTTTGTGGGGGAATCCGATTGTAATGCGCAACAAATTTATAAAATGAATCGATGAACATGGGGGGCATTGTTTTCCACTCGATTTCATTATCTTTTTGAACAAAAAAAGCTAATTTCATCGGTGCTATCTGGTCTTCAATGGCTTTGCAGGAGAGATTTATTTTGTCCATGAAGTTCTGGTACATATCGAATATTTTACATGAACTGAACAATTATCTTTTTGTACAATGGGGAAAAAATAATCCCAAAGGAGTGATGGAGTAGTGGATCGATGGAGTTTGAATCTTAATAATCCACTGCTCCAGTACTCCAACACTCCATTCTCTTTTTTTAATTGTCACTTGCCTGACCAGCTTAAGTTATATAAGAGATTAATCGTCTTGATAACTTATAAATTTTTGATAAGAATGTCAAGCTAAAAATTAAATTGCATAACTTGCTTTAAAAAAAATATATAAATTCTACTTGCAAAAGGTCAATAAAATAATTATATTTAGCTTTTTAAAACAATTAAGGAGATAACAAATGGAAGAACAAGCCAAATTCAAATGTCTGCGCTGTGGACACGAGTATTTTGATAGTTACGATCCGAAAGTGATTAAAGAACGAACCTGTCCCAAGTGTATGAGTAATAGTGTGCGACGGGTGAAAGGATCATATAACAAGTAAAATTTTTAATAAAATTCCAAAAAGCAACTAACAAAATCCAAATAATTTCCAATGATCAATAAACCAAACTCCAAACAAAAGCTGGTTGGTTAATGGTTATTTATACTGATTAAGGGTTATTTTGTAACATTAATATTTTAAAAAGGTCCCCCCACAGATTGAAGAAACCCACAGATAATATCATTAAAAACAAAGCCTTAATCAGTGGGATTCTTCAATCTGTGGGGAAAGTTAAGCAATCTTGACATAAGTGATATTGTTACATTTTAACCCTTAACAAGTATGTTCCAGGATTTATTAAAGCTTGAAATATGGAATTTGAATTTAAAAAAGGGACAGATACATGACTGAGAATCCCAAAAAACTCCCAACTATTGAAATCAAAAAAGAATGGTGCAAAGGCTGCGAAATCTGCGTCGAGTTCTGTCCGACTGATGTGCTGGCGATGAATGGACCATATCCCGAGGTGGTAAATTTAGAAGCATGTACTGCTTGTGGATTGTGCGAGATTCGCTGTCCTGATTTTGCGATTACAGTGACTAAAGATAAATCAAAATAATTTTTTTAGACAGGAAATTAAATGGAACCAGAGACAGAAAGAAGAATCCGGGTAATGACCGGAAACGAAGCCTGCGCCGAGGGTGCGCTTGCTGCCGGGCTTCGCTTTTTTGCCGGATACCCGATTACACCGTCGTCTGAAATTGCGGAAGTGCTTTCTTATGCGCTGCCGAAAAATGGCGGCAAATTTATCCAAATGGAAGATGAAATTAGTTCGATGGGGGCAGTGATTGGCGCTTCGCTGGCCGGAGCAAAAGCTATGACCGCTACCAGCGGGCCGGGCTTCTCGTTAAAACAGGAGAACCTGGGCTATGCTTCCATGGCAGAAATTCCCTGCGTTATCGTGAATGTGATGCGAGGTGGCCCCAGTACCGGGCTGCCGACCTTGCCGGCACAGGGCGATGTAATGCAAGCTCGTTGGGGGACCCATGGCGATCATCCGATTATTGTATTGGTGCCCAATTCAGTGCGAGAGGTTTTTGACTCTACGGTGAGAGCATTTAATTTAACCGAAAAATATCGGGTTCCGGTAATTTTATTGTTGGATGAAATTATTGGACACGTGAATGAAAAGGTCGTGTTGCCAACCAAAGATGAAATCGAAGTCTGGGATCGGGTGAAGCCCGATGTTTCACCTGAAAAATATTTGCCCTACCAGGAAACAGAATCGGATATTCCACCGTTTGTTAGTTTTGGAGAGGGCTATCGATATCACGTGACAGGGCTGGTGCATGACCAGACCGGGTTTCCGACCAATAATTCGATTCAAATCGATCGTTTATTAAAACGGCTTAATCGAAAAATAGATCGCTATCGGGACGAAATCATCGAGTTGGTTGAAGAAAAAGATGCAGGCGCAAGAATCGGTATTTTTTCTTATGGCTCAACCGCACGATCTGCCCGACGAGCCATGATCTGGGCACGAGAGAAGGGAATTAAAATTCATTTCATTCGCCCCAAAGTGATCTGGCCCTTTCCTGGTAAAGAAGTCAGGGCAATGGGCAAAGCGGTGGATTATATCATTGTACCTGAATTAAACCTGGGACAAATCGCCCACGAAGTCGAATGGGCGGTACGCAGTCAATGTGAAGTCGTGAAAATTAATCGGATTGATGGCGAGCTGATAAATCCGCAGCAGATTTTTGAAGTGATAGTGGAAATATCATCAAAATGAAAGAAAAGTTCTCAGTCATTTTAATTTACTTCAAACTTATAACTTCTTCGTTAAGTCAGTTAACTAAGGAATAAAGCATGTTCGACTATGACAAATATTTAAGATTGAATAAACTGCCACTCATCTGGTGCGCTGGATGCGGTGATGGAATTGTTTTGAAGTCCATGCTTCGGGCTATTGATCGGATTGGGCTGTCGAAAGATGAAATCTGTATGGTTTCTGGGATTGGCTGTTCCAGTCGATTGACCGGTTATGTGGATTTTAATACGCTGCATACCACTCACGGTCGGGCAATTGCTTTTGCCACAGGAGTGAAAATGGTGAAGTCTGAAATGACAGTTATCGTTGTGACTGGCGATGGCGATGCCACGGCAATTGGCGGCAATCATTATATTCATGCAGCGAGAAGAAATATCGATATTACAGTGGTTTTGTTTAACAATAATATTTACGGTATGACCGGGGGGCAGGTATCGCCAACGACGCCTTTCAGCTTCAAAGCCAGTACCGCGCCGTTCGGCAGTGTTGAAAACACCTTTAATATCAGCGGATTGGCTGAGGCAGCAGGCGCCAGTTTCGTGGCCCGGGGAACTGTTTACGATGCCATAAAGCTGGATCGGATGATCGAGAAAGCGATTCGGAAAAAAGGCTTTTCAGTAGTCGAAGTCATGACGCCATGCCCTACGGCTTTTGGACGACGAAATCGACTGGGAAATGGCGCAGATATGATCAAACAGTTGAAAGAAGATTCCGTTTCGATTCAAAAAGCTTCGAAAATGACAGATGATGAATTAAATGGGAAAATTGTGACGGGAATTCTGGTAGATAAGGATTTGCCGGAATATACCGCTAATTATCAGAAGTTGATTGATCAATTGCAAAGCAGGTAATTGGATAACTGGGTAATTTGGTAATTGAAATTGAGTTTTGTTGATTTTTCGTATGGGAGTACTGGAGTGATGGAGTATTGGATTAATGGATTTTTGAAGTTATGGAGTAGGAATGTTATCTTTTATGCTCCAACAATCCATTTCTCCATTACTCCAGTTCATAAAGTCATAAATTTTTGGATTAAAGCAAGTTTGGAGATACATAAATGAGCTATCGATATGAAATAAGATTAAGCGGCGAAGGTGGACAGGGCTTGGTTCTGGCTGGAAAAATTTTGGCAGAAGCTGCTGCAATCTATGATGAAAAAAATGCAACACAGAGTCAATCTTATGGTCCAGAGGCTCGCGGCGGCGCCAGTCGTTCTGAAGTGATTATTTCTGACGAAGATATTGATTATCCCAAGGCGATAAATATTGATTTGTTGCTGGCTTTAACCCAGGAATCCTGCAATAAATATTCAAACGATTTGAAGGACGATGGAATTTTATTGGTCGATTCCGATGCGGTAACCGAATATCCGGAAGGTAAGTTTAAAATTTATCGAGTTCCGATTGTTGAATCTGCCAGAACGAAAATTGGACGGGCAGTTGTGGCAAATATTGTCGCCCTGGGTGTTATTATCGAGGTGACGAAAATCGTTTCTTATGATGCGATTGAATCAGCAATATTAGCTCGTGTACCGAAAGGAACTGAAAAGATTAATAAGCAGGCGTTTCAGTTGGGTACGGAGATTGGGAAAGAACTGTTAGCGTAATACAGAAGTGCATTGCCTTTATGCAATGCATCCCGATGTATCGGGACGGTGCATAAAGGCACCGCACTCCTTTTTGCATAATCCCATGATGGATTACGCCGGAGTGCAATCCCTTTATGGATTGCCCAGGCGATGCATAAAGGCATCGCACTCCTATTTGGAATGTAATCACTTTATGAATTACACTCGAAATAAAAAAGGAGAAACAATTATGCAATTCGCTCTGAAAAAATACAAACACGCCCCTGCTCATCTTTACCTTGACGAAGGATATTATTTTTTCACTGGAGCCGTTTATCAAAAACGGAGATTTTTGAGGACTCCCAAAACAAGAGAAATATTCATTGAATTTCTTTTTCAATTTATTGAAAAATACTGTTGGGAACTATTTGAGTGGGTGGTATTGGAAAACCACTATCATTTTTTATGCAAAATTGCACAAAGTGAGAAAATGCCAATTTTTATAAATTTATTGCATAAAACAACAGCTTATCATATCAAAAAAGAATTGAAGTTACAGGTCAAACCTTTCTGGTATCAATATTGGGATCGCTGTATTCGCAATGATAAGCATTATTATGAAACAGCGACTTATATTTTGTATAATCCGATTAAGCATGATTATGTGGAAGATTTGAAAGATTATCCTTACTCCAGTTTTCCGATTCGATACCAGCAAGAAAGAGAAAATTTGAAAGCTAATTTTCTCGAATACCAACCACAATACATCAGTTATTATGATGATATTGATGATTTTTAAAAACGGACGAGTGAAATGGAGCAGGAGTGAAATGCCTTTATGCATTTCACATATAGTTCGTTATTACAACATATTGGTGCAGTGCATAAAGGCACTGCACTCCAGGATTTAGAGTGCAATACCTTCATGGATTGCACTTACATGGTATCAAATAAACACAAGTGCATCGCATAAAGGCAATGCACTCCGACTCGGGTGAAATCAGTGGATCGATATTTTAATAGATTAAAAGAACGCGTCAGTCAACTGGGCAATCATCATCAGAAATATATTCGAACGATTGAGAAGTATCTCGATCCGATGGTGATCAGCCTGGAAGATGCGGGGAAAATCGAAGATATTCATCTCTGGCGGGGGGCGTCTCGTCTCAGCCAGGAGATGGATATTGTTTTGAGCGTTGCCAATGGATTGCAGGAGAAATTAACTTTTCTTGCCTGTTATTATTCGCTGCAGATGATTCACCTCAATTTACGCGCTATTGATGTACTCAAGCTCAATCTGACATCGGCTGAAGATCGTCATTCAATATACAAAAATTTTATGTTGCAGACTGGTGCTGAATTCAGAAAGCTGACTGGCGGCTACATGCAAAAATTGCTCAACCTGTTCTTTGATACCAAAACAATACCAGAATTCGCCATGCTGGGAGTTGGCAGTCTGGCGCACCAGGATGATATCGATGTGGGTGTCATTGATGACGACTCTCCCGAACGAGAGGACTTAAATCTCGTCATTGGTAAAATTCGCAATGAGATGTTCAAGTATGCCACAGAGCTCCATTTTTACCTGTCTGAACATGTTGGCACCCAGTTCTATACGGCTTCGATTCAAGAATATAAGGAGCTTCTCGATATACAAATCCAGGAATTTGTCATAATCACCGAGATGCTGAATGCTGTCCCGATTATGGGCAGCCAGAAGCTATTTGATCAGTTCGAGCAGGAAGTAACCTCACGATATCATTATCAAAGCTTTCGCGATAATAAATTTCATGAAGGGTACCTGCGAGGCATCCTGGGCGAAATTCGTTCGCTGCTATTGCGGCAAATCAATGAACAAAAGCTGAATCCGAAAGACGATGCCCTGCGAATGATTTCCATTACCATCCTTGCTGCTAAAACTATTTTTCGTATTTACCGCGGCAATCGGTGGGAGGTGCTGGAAATCCTGGCAAGAAAGGACAGCAGTCGAAAACAAACTTATCTTGAATTAGAAAAGGTGCTGACATTTCTCGAAATATTCAGGCATTTGTACCAGCTTTTTATAGGGCTTGAGGAAAACATTTATTTAGAAGATTCCGAAGCCGTGAATCATCTCCAGATTATCGCCACAACACTGGGCTATGAAGACGTTGGCGCCATCAGCGCCTGGGATCACCTGCTCATCCATTATCATGAACAGGTTGATTCAGCAAAAAAAAATTGCTCCCGGCTCATTCAAGATATCACGGAACATTTAAAATCGGTAAGCATCTTTTCCAACAAGTTAAAGTCTGCCTGGTATGCTGAACCATATCGCAGCTATCCTGGCAACCTGGCAATTGATTTTCTGCGGGATTCCAATTTTTTCAAAGGTGCTAAATTCTGGGATGACATTCTGGAAGCCCTGCAGCCTGAGGATAGCCATGTGCTGGAAAACCTGGTTAAAGATTTCAGACAATTAAAGCCTCGTTTCCAAAAAATTTTGATTGATAAATATGGCAAAGCTGCTCGAAAAGCCGTTTATGCGATGATTTCCTTCCTCATCATTTTATGGAAAAACAAGCGCAGATTGGGAACAGAAGAATTATGTGAACAGTTGAACCAGGCATTTCTTAAACATCTCGCACAAA
The DNA here is from genome assembly GCA_965603055.1 of uncultured bacterium. GTDB lineage: Bacteria > Zhuqueibacterota > Zhuqueibacteria > Thermofontimicrobiales > Thermofontimicrobiaceae > CBFDBN01. Next base: position 11,862 of record CBFDBN010000053.1, read on the forward strand.
GTCAGGATCGGGCGCTTCGATTGACGAAAATGTTTCATCATTATCCACACCTGATCAATGAATATCTTGCCACACTGGATGAGTTGCTGCAGCGGCAGTTTATGAATTTGCTGGATATTGAGCTATGGGAGCCAGAACAGCAGAAGTCCAAAGAATCGTTGATGAAGTTGTGTGATATTCACTGTAATACCAGTCATTATTTTAAACGATTTTTTCTACGGGTGGTGTCTCAATACCCGGCTTACATTCAATATTTGCAGGATACGCCGCAGTTGGGCCAAGTCTCAAAAGGAATTTTTAGTTATATTGACAGCCTGGACACGTTCGATGAAAAGAAGAAACGATTGGGCGATTATCACGACCTGGAATTCTTGCGAGTCGGGCTGGAAGCTTTGCAGGGCATGTCAATCGAGAAAATAGACGCTCAATTTACCGAGTTTTCTGACTCCTATTTGCAAATGTTATTTGATATTTGCAAACAGGCTGTTAATGAAAAAATTGGCGGATATAAACCAACCCGGGATTTGATTGCGATTTACACGGCTGGTGGGTATGCCAGGGAGCAGGCGTTTGACGATGATTATGATCTTATCATATTTCTCAATGAGAAAGATGAGGATATTCGAAAATATTGCAGCCAGATCATCACCATGATGAACACCGAAATCGTGAAGCGGGGCATTATGCCGCATTACCGTTTCGCCGATCATTTTGGAGACTACATCACCCTGGTGGATGATCTCGACGATTTTTTTTCGCAGGAAAATGAAGGTGCGTTTATCGATAAATCCCAGGTTTTAGGGGCTCGAATGATTGTCGGCAGCACCAAATTTCAAAAAAACTTTGAAGAACGGATTATTCGTCCGCATATCTTTAAGAAGTATGATCAATACAAAGATCAAATGATGGGTGAGATGAATTCTCGCCATAAGGATAAAAAAGTTACTAGAAGCAAAAATTTGAATGTCAAAGAAGGAGTGGGTGGATTAAGAGATATTGAAACTTTATTGTTGATTTACAAAGCAAAGTACCAGTTAAAAGAGCCAATCAATCGTAAGTTAATGAAAACAATCTGTGAGATCAATTCCAGTTATCACGATGACCTGTGTTCGTTGAATGAGCATTTCAATTTTTTAAAGCAATTGCGCGATCTTTATCGTCTAACGGTTTTTGCTGGCAATGAATTGCAGCCAGAGTACCTGGAATCCGCTGCAAAAATTATAGGTTATCTTGATGATCAAAACGGTGCTGCTACTGATAAGCTGGTGCAGGATTATTATAACTGTACCAAAGAGACGCACCAGGTTGTGGAGAAATTGGTTGCAAAATTAAACGCAGAGCGTGGTGTGTAGGGAGTAGAGCGTACGCCCAACGCTCCACACGCTACGCTCTACGTTTTCCAAATTGATAACCAGTTTGAAACGTTAAACAAAGGTGGAAAAATATTTCAGGAGAATTTTGATATAGAATGAGAGATGTTCAGAACGAAATCGATTATCGAAAAATTGAAATAAATAAAGTTGGAGTCAAAAACTTAAAATATCCAATAGTCTTGCTCGATAAAGAAAATGACCGACAACAAACTGTTGCCTCGATCAATATGTACGTGAATTTGCCTCATCATTTTCGGGGCACGCACATGAGCCGATTCATTGAGATTTTGAATAAGTATCGCCGAGAGATTGATATTCACAACATGGGCAATATCATGAAAGAGATGAAGGAGAAGTTGCATGCTGAATCGGCTCACCTGGAAATGGAATTCCTTTATTTTATCGAAAAAAATGCACCTGTTTCTGGTGCAAAATCTCTGATGGGCTATCAGTGCAAATTCATTGGAGAATTAAATCATCGGATCAAATTATCATTGGGAATAACTGTCCCAATTTTGACTGTGTGTCCTTGTTCCAAAGAGATTTCCGATCGAGGAGCGCACAACCAGCGTGGGATTATCCGAGTTTTATTAAAGTTCAAAGGCTTCCTCTGGATTGAAGATGTGATTGAAATGCTGGAAGATTGTGCCTCAGGAGCGGTGTATTCGCTGTTAAAGCGAGAGGATGAAAAATACGTTACTGAAAAATCGTATGACAATCCCGCCTTTGTCGAGGACGTCGTTCGCAATGTAGCGCTGAAATTAAATAAAGTGGAAAATATTTTAAACTACCAGGTTGAAGTTGAAACTTGTGAGAGCATCCATAATCATGATGCGTATGCCTGTATTTTGAAGGAATGATTTTTAAAGATCATATTTGAATGAAAATCCATAATTGAAACGAAGGAGCATGAAATGGTACAACGAACTCTGGCTATTTTAAAACCCGATTGTGTGAGAAAAAACTTGATTGGAAAAGTGATTAAACGAATTGAAGCGGAAGGATTTAAAATTATTGCCATGAAAATGGTTAAATTAAATTCAAAGACGGCGGGTGAATTTTATGCGGTTCATAAACAGCGTCCGTTTTATTATGATTTGGTTTCGTTTATGTCGTCGGGAAATTGTGTACCGATGGTATTGGAGAAAGAAAATGCGATAGAAGATTTTCGGACATTGATCGGTGCAACCGATCCTGCCAAAGCAGAACAAGGAACAGTTCGAAAAATGTATGCGGATAGTAAAGAGCAAAATATCGTTCATGGCTCTGACGCACCTGAAACTGCGGCTTATGAGATTGGGTACTTTTTTTCGATAAAAGAATTGGTTGAGAATTTATAAAAGCATTTTTAACTTCAAATTCAATGAAAAATCAAACTTGATATTTAAATTGAAGTTAATAATCTAAACGCAGAGAACGCCGAGATCGCTGAGTATAAATAAGCAAAGACCGACGAATTCAAAAATACATTTCATCTTCAAAGCTTATTGATAGCA
>CBFDBN010000054.1:0-14635 GCA_965603055.1 uncultured bacterium
GATTTTTGATTTGTGTTTTCATTGACAATTCACAATTATTTTGTGATGAAGATGATATAACTCGCAATTAATTGTCAATTGATAATTGTTAATTGAAAATTGTTAATGAAAAAACTACATTTTGACCCTGGTCTGACGGCGATGCCCTACGCTCAACGCATTAAATAGATTTGTTCAGCAAAACTTTAGATTTATATCAACAAAGTTCAGGAGTTTTTAATGAGATGGCTGCTTGTTCTGGTAGTAATGATTTCCCTGGTGTCCGAAAGTATCGCCTCTCTGCCCCAGGTGAAATCGTACAATAAGCAAAAAGATTTGATTGGTGGTCGTATAAAGGGTGTTTCAATCACCCGGGACGGGGAACTGCTCCTTGCACCGGTTGCAAAACAAATTTTCCACAGTGAGCGTCCTTTTATTTGGGATTTTGTTGTGGATTCAGAAGGGAACTTATTTGTTGTAACTGGAGATGGAGCAAAAATTTTTCATGTCAGTCCTGACGGTAGGTCTAAAATTATTTCACAATGGGAAAACCGGGAAGTCTATTCGCTTGCTCTGGATAACAAGGGGCATCTTTATGCTGGCACGTCACCCGATGGAAAAATTTACCGAATTCACCAGGATAAAGAACCTGAGTTGTTCGTCGACCTCAATGTAAAATATATCTGGGACATATTATTTGATAGACAAAATAATTGCTATGTTGCAACTGGCGATAGTGGAGCTATTTATATAATCGATAATAAGGGAAAGGCATCGGTCTTTTACAGCAGCGATGAAACTCATATTCGATGTTTAGCATGGGATAATAATGATCTATTACTTGCCGGGAGCTATCAGAACGGCTATTTATATCGCATCAGTTCTTCGGGACAGGCATTTGTTGTCTATGATTCAGAGTATCAAGAGATACATCAAATTTGTGTTGCCAGGGATGGGACAATTTATGCTGCTGGATTAGGACAGAAGCAGCCAAAAGGTGTGATAACAAAAGACCGGGACAAAATCACTCGTCCTGAGACTTCTGTGGATATTTCAGGTACAATAAAAATTTCATCGAAGCCAGTCGAAATTCCAACGATTTCCAAAAGTGGTATTATCAAGATTCAACCCGATGGAGTGATAAAAGACATCTGGCAACAAAATGCAGACCAGGTTCAATCTATTGCCCTGATGGAAGATCAGTCTCTATTAGTCGGAACCGGTGCTAAAGGTCGATTATATAAAATTGATAGCCGGGACCAAAGTACCTATCTGCAAAATTTTGATGCATCGCAAGTTGTTTCGCTTAAGCCCGGTACGGCTGGTAAAATCTGGATTGCGACTTCAAACCTGGGAAAAATTTTTCAGCTTGAACCTGAATTTGAAAAGAGTGGGATTTACGAATCCGAAGTTTTTGATGCCCAAACTGCAACCCATTGGGGTACTATTCAATGGGAAGAACATTTACCACCGGGGTGTAGTATAAAACTGTTTAGTCGAACTGGAAATACTGGGAAACCAAACAGCTCCTGGGCTAACTGGGCTATTTTAGACCAGGGGCAAGTAATAAAGAGTCCCGAGGCGCGTTTTATCCAGTGGAAATTTCAGTTATCCACCAATCGTGCGAATAATACGCCTAAAATTAAGAACATCAAATTATCTTATTTACAGCAAAATCTTCCCCCGGAGATTTTGTCGATCACGGTTCATGCTGTTGAGAGACAACAAGAAGTTAAGCCAACTTCATCCCCGGGGCAGTCGCCAATAACTATTTCATTGGGAAAAACTGAAATTCCTGGCGAGCAAAGATCGGTACCACAGCCATCAGTGAGACGACAACTCCGAAATGGTTATCGCCGGGTGACCTGGAAAACCAGCGATCATAATAAAGATCGATTGAGTTATGCTCTCTATTTTCAGGAAAAAAATGATAAAAACTGGTGGGAGTTGAAGAAGGAATTGTCCCGGGCTTCGCATACCTGGAATAGTCGGATGATGCCTGATGGTAATTATCGTATAAAAGTTGTTGCCGATGATCATAAGTCTAATCCAATCAATACAGCTAAACGGACACAAAAAATAAGTGATTGGTTTATCGTTGACAATTCGGGTCCGAAAATTGAAAAGATCGAAGTAAAAAAAATTGAAAAAGATAGCCTGGAAATTTCCTTTCAAGTTATCGATGAATTGAGTCCAATTCAACAGGTACAAATTTCTTATGATCTGCAAAAGTGGTTATGGGTGTATCCAGCCGATCTGGTTTGCGATTCAAAGCGAGAGAATTTTCGGTTCTCAATTCAGTTAAGCCAAAATAAGTTTCGTTCAATTATTATCAAAGCTCAGGATAATGCAAAGAATGTCAATTATGGTCGTGTAAATATAAAGGAGTAGTATGATATCCGAACAAGAATTAACAATGCTTAACGATATAATCGTCACGCATCAAAAATTTGTTCTTACAACGCACATCAATCCTGATGGGGATGCTATTGGCTCTGAAATTGCATTGACACAATATCTAAGGCAACTCGGCAAAGAAGTTTCTATTGTTAATAATTCATCCACTCCGAACAACTATAAATTTTTAGACAGGAAAGAAGATATCATCGTTTTTGATGATGCTCAACATCAGCAAATTTTGGCATCAGCAGATGCTTATATCATTGTAGACATTAGTGATTGGGACAGGTTACGGAAAATTGGTCAAATAATTAGAACAATTTCGGTGCCTAAAATCTGTATCGATCATCACCACATAAATTATAAATTTGCAGATATTGACATTATTTATGAAGAAGCTTCATCAACCGGCGAAATCATTTTTGACTTTCTCACCAAAATGAAATATCCCATCCAGGGAATTACTGCCGATGCACTTTATACCTGCATTCTTTCTGATACTGGATCTTTTCGGTTTTCTAATACAACAGCCAGAACCCACCGGGTTGCTTCTCATCTCATTGAGGCTGGTGTTAATGCGAAAGAAATTTATCATTTAGTCTATGAGCAGAATTCCTGGAGTAAGATGGCTCTGATGGGTGAAGCGCTGCGGAATCTTAAATACGAATGCGAAGGTCGTTTAGCCTGGTTTGTTTTATCACAGGACATGTTCGATCAATGCCAGGCTTCACAGTGGGATACAGAAGGCTTCCCTGAAATTCCCAGAACAATAGATGGTGTTGAAGTGAGTTTAATGTTTACTGAATTATCCGGGGAAAAAGTCAAATTGAGCTTACGATCACAAGGTCAGGTTGCTATCAATCACATCGCAGAAAAATTTGGAGGCGGCGGTCATCATTATGCTGCTGGAGCGCTCGTCAATAAAAACCTGGCAGAAACGATACCGATGGTCCTTTCAGAAATCAGGCGGCTGCTTTTTTGTAAATAAAAAAAATCTTACAAGGAGTAACAGAGTTAAGGGATACTCTTCGAGCACAGGGATTCACGGAGTATTACTATATATTTAGTCAAATTTGAAGAACAAGCGGAGTGAGGTGCCTTTATGCACCGTATTATGCAGTCCATAAAGGGACTGCACTCCCAGTTGCAATAAAATTATGTTCTTGGTTCTGTTGTGATCTCTCTAACAATTTTGTCATTGAAAAAGTATCTGATAATAGCCCTCAAAATCCTCCTCAACGATCAACAGTTATTCTTTGCTGAAAAATTAATAGATTAAAAGGCTCGTTGCGTAAATATCACGATTAAATTTTAAATAACGGCAATTTTATCTATATTAAAAAAAAGTAATATCAATTTTTTGGCTTGATTTTAAGCATATAATCATTTAATTTTGGTGTTATTTCTTGATATACATAACGCACTGAAGTGCAAGTGACTAAAGTGAGCTAAAATTTAAAATGACTAAAGTTCACCACCTTACCACCCCTTTAGCTCGATAAAAATTTTGTTAAAATAACAAAATTTTTGAGTGTAATAGAATAAAATTTCACGCAAAGATCATCCGCCCTGGCGGAGATTCGCTAAGGCGAACCACTAAGACTCCAGGGCTTTTGAAGATATGAATTTTAAGTTGAAAAACAGTGTTGTACTACCTAATTCAAAATCAACCAGGAAGTTTAATCTTTTTAAAATTTTGCGGCTTTGCGTCTTAGCGTGATGAATTATTCAGGATAAATAGTACCGCTTATCTTAGTCACTTGCCCAACGCGTTACCCATTTGAAATTTTAGAATATTATGATGAAGCGGTAATCGAAAATGAGTCCAACAAGGAAAGCAATGAATACGGAAACACAATCTCTGCCTGATTCGGATGGTCTTTATAAAACAATTTTTAACCAGTCCACCATGCCAGGTATAGTTTTTAGAAAAGATGGAAAAGTTTTGGTGATTAATAATGCTATGGAACAATTATATGGCGCATCAATGTCTCAATTCATCAATCAATGTTCAATGGAAGATTTATTTCATCCACGTCAAAGAAAAAGAGTGATTGATCACTATCGCCAGACAGCTTCCCCCAATATAAAATTTTCCCAATTTATATTTAAAAATCATAATGACCGAGAGCACGTTGTAGAGCTACGGACCCGCCCGATCGATGGCAGCGATTTGCTGCACGCGACAATTATTGATCTTACGGAATATAAATCTTACGAGAGACAGGTGCAGGAGTTAGTTGATCAAATAACAGTCATAAATGAAACCGTGGCAGCGGTCAACTCAAATCTCAACAAAGATCAATTGGTCCGTATATTTTTTAACCAGATAGGCAAAATTATTGGATATGGTCAAGCAATTTTTATATTATGTGACATTGAAGGTAAGGAATTAGAAATTCATGTCTCGAAAGAAGCAACAGAAATCCATTCTCGGAAAGCGATTGGTTTGTTTTATCGTTCATTTACACAAGCGCTATCTTCATGCCAGCAAATTGAACAGGATCAACGAGCCATCTATCAGGTGGCTGATAGTATAGGATTACGAGTTAACAAAAACTATCAATCTCAAATGCTAATCCAGCTAAAAACCGATGAACAGCTAATTGGCGCGGTTATTCTTTTTAGCCTCAAAGAAAATGCGCTAACGAAATATCATTTTAATATTTTTCAGGAGGTTTCCGACCAGATTGCAATCGCCTTTATGAAAGCAAGATTATTACAGCGATTTCAACAATCCCTGACAAATTTATCATTTTTATCAAATATTAATGAATCACTTAGCAGCTCCCTTGACCTGGATTTAGTATTAAAGCAGGTTGTTGAAGCTTCACAACAAATGATGCAGGCAAAAATTTGTACCATTCGCTCGTTAGAGACCGAAGAAAAATTAAATGGCAGTTTAGATGGAGACTTCGAAGATAAATTTATCGATCAATTCAAACCACAAATTCAGCAGGTAATCCTCTCCCAGAAACCATTGATCGTTGAAAACATCGACTATAATAGTATCCAGTTTTTTAAAAATAGAGCTGCTATTCAAAATTTAGGCTTGAAATCATTAATTATTTCGCCGGTTATCGCCAATAGAAAAACCATAGCGCTGTTATCGGTATTTTTGGACAAAGTGCATTACTTCAACGAACATGAAATTGAGTTGCTTTGCATGTTAGCTGATCAGGCAGCGATTGCCATCAAAAATGCCGATCTTTACAAACAGGTTGAGCAAACGAAAAATTTTCTGGAGAGCATTATTCATAGTTCGATCCATATTATTGTTGCTACTGATCTGGTAGGAAAAACAACATTTTTCAATCACAGTGCCTGTCGTCTCACCGGGTATTCTTCAGATGAGGTACTCAACCAGCCTTTTTTTGAGCGATTTATCAAGAATGGTCGTACTATTTTCAATGGCTTAAAACAGGAGCTGATCTCCAAAAAAAGTCTACAATCATTTGACTGCGAAATTTTAGATAAAAATGAGCAAAACATTCCAATTTCCTGGGCATTTTCTCCCTTGATTAATCAGCAACAGGAGATTATCGGGACCCTGGGAATCGGCAGGGTGATTTCAAGAAAAAAACGAATAGCAAAGAGTATTTCATTGTCAAAAAAAAAAGAATGATGGTAAAAAAATAAGGATGGATTCGTCTCTTGCCACAACTTGATTTAAAAGAAACACAACACAGCAAAATAGTCGATCGTCTGATCGAGGCGATTAATTCGACTGAAGATATTATTGATATCTTCGATGAATCGAGCAAACAGTTGATCCAGGCGATAAAGTGTGATTATGTGAACATATTGCTGAATAACGAAAAAGCAAGATATTTTTGCATCATACACGCATTGAATCAATCATCGCCAGAAATGGGCGAAGAAATTATTATCCCTTATAACGAGACGTCGATTACCGAAATCATTCACTCACGTCGTTCAGTTGTTCGACCGGATCTATCCGGGCGGGGAGAGTTAACCCCGGGCGATTTAAAATTTCTGGCTGATGGGATAAAATCAGACCTGTCGGTTCCAATTATCTGTAGAAGCAGAATATTTGCTATTATTAACCTGAGCAGTTATGAGTCGAATTTTTTTTCCGAACATCATCAAGATCAAACAGAACAGATCGCTTCGCTGCTTGGATTAGTGCTGGAAAGGTCTGAGCTGGTTGAAAAATTGAATCGAAAGCAATCTGATTTACTGTTTTGGAAGAATAAATTTAACTGCCTTTATAATAATATCAACGAACCAGTCGCTATTATTCGTTTAGACTATGATTTAATTTACGAGACAAACCTTGCTTTTCAAAAGCTAACCGGTTATACTGCTGACGAGTTGCAAGGTATGAGGCTGACACAGCTACATCCTGATGAGGAAAAATTGATCTTATCAGACCTGGATAAGTGTTGTTCTGGTGAGAAAGAATTGGAACCGGGTCGATTAAAGTTGAATCGCAAGGACGGTTTGCAGGTTCCAGTCAAACTTAAGTTTATTTCTATTGGCGGAGACATTGTCAAATTTGCTTTTGCATTATATGAAGAAAATGTTAAGCCGCGTTCCTGGCAAACTGATAGTGCCGATGGAAATTATGATTTAATTCGACTTCAGTTAGCTGTATTTAATAAGATTAATCACCTGGCAAATGCTGGTTTAGAACCAGGGACCTTTATCCGTTCTGCACTGTTAGCCATAAAAGAAGCGGTCGATTTTGACTATGCCCAGGTTGCATTATTTGATAACTCGAATAATCATGTAGAAAACCATACGATAATATCTGATCGCTGTCGTCAGCTTGATGACCAAGAAAACTGGAATATCCTGGAAGATTGTGATTTTTACTGGTATAAAACTGACCTGAAGAAATTGAAATCCGAATCCGGGGTTGGCGAAAACAGCTATGAAAATATAGAGCGAGCATTACAATCCCGAGCGTCCGGGGTGTTAATGACGAAAAGTCGACAGCCAGGGACTTTGATCCTGGGAAGCCTGGAGCCAAATTTTTATCAAAAACAGCAGCATGAATTTATTAAACAGGTAGCAGAACACATTGCCATCATAATCGACAATGCTATTCTTTTCAAGGAGCATAAAACCCGGATGTTCCAATCCTCGGTTCAGCGTGAATTGAATGAGCGGATTGGAACTAATTTAGGTTTGGAAAATGTCCTGTTAAATATTGTGAAACTTAGTGCAGAAAAAATGGGCGCACAATTGTCGACCATTCAATTGATCGAAAATAGCAATCTTATGAGCGGAATTATCATGAGTGATCCGAACCGGGATAAAAGGGTGTTTGCAAAATTTGAAAAGGACAATATTTTTCCAAAACTAAAAAATTCAAAGCAGCCATATTTAATTTATACTATTTCCAATGATGATTTAACTCTTGAACATATCCAATTGAGTGAATTTGTTTCCTGCCAGGCAATTCCGCTGAAATTCAATAAAAAGATCATCGGAATATTGTCGAATTATTGGAAAAAACCGTATCAGTCCAATTCAGATGATTTGAGTTTGCCTGACGCGATTGCAGCTCAAGCCGCTGCTACTATTGAGAATGCCAGGGCTTTTCAAGCAACAATAACTTATTCCAATCGACTGGAAGAGGCAAAGGATGAGTTGGAGAGCTTTGTTGAAACGATTTCTTGTAACATGAAAAATCCGCTTGCCGCAATCCAGGGATTAAGCTCGACAATATTGGATAAGCTAAAAGATGAAGTAAATGATGAAGCATTGAGCTGCCTGGAGAGAATCCGAAATAAGGCGGTAACATTGCAGCGTTACATTGATGATTTAAATGAATTTGCAAGCGTTGGACAGGCGGTCCATCCTTTCAAACAGGTCGAAGCAAACACGATCATTGAACGAGCAATGAGTAATTTTATTGATACAATTAACGAAAGGAAGATAAAAGTAGTTGTTACTAAAAATTTGCCAGCTATTCATTGTGATCGAAATCTGATGCAGCAGGTGTTTGTCAACTTGATTGAGAATGCAATAACTGAGCTCGCAGCAGGAAATGCAAAACCAAAGATTGAGGTCGGTTATCGAGAACAAACTGATAATGAGACATTTTATGTCCGCAACAATAGTAATGGGATAACAAAATTGCATCATGAGAATATTTTTGACCTGTTCCATCATGGTGATGCTGCTGAAGATGAACAAAAGTGTGGTAAGATCGGCTTAGCGATTGCAAAAAAAATTATTGAAATTCACGATGGACAAATCTGGTATGAATCGAAGGAAGCAAAAGGAAGCACTATTTTTATCAGTCTCCCCCGGAGAAGATTTTATGCCCAGCCGGGGGCTTAGCCCATAGCCGTCTACCCAGGATTAAATTGAGTTAATTTTCGTTAACAATTAAACTACTTTGAATTTAAACAACGACTTCCATTGAATAGTTTAAACAACTAAAGGAATCGCAGCTATGGAAACGACTCAAACAAACATCGATGTCGACGCTTTAATTCAAGAAAATATCTCTTTAAAGCGAAAATTAAAAACAAAAGAAGCGTTGCTCCATGAAAAGAGCGCTGAAATCCAGCAATATTTGTATACCGTATCTCACGAATTAAAGACGCCAATCAGCTCCATGCGCGGCTATTCATTATTACTTCAAGATTTTCATTTTGAAGATATGAATTCCGAGATACTGGCATATTTGCAAAGGATTTCTACCAATCTTGACCAGATGGACCAACTCATTGATAATTTATTGGATTATACCCGGATCGATGTTGATATAGCAGAATGTGAGGAAGTGGAAGTCGTGGATTTATTAAAGGAGGCGCTGGATGAATTAAATTTTCTCATCCAGCAAAATCATTACGAGATTGCCATCGAGCCGAACCTGCCCACAATTTTCTGTAAGCGAAATTTGATGCTCCGGGTTTTCACCAATCTACTGAATAATGCGATTAAATATTCAAAAAGCACTGAATTGCCAAATATAGAAATTGGCTACATTCCTGATGAAATTTTTCATAAATTTTATGTAAAAGATAATGGTATTGGAATTGCCCATTCAGACAAAGATAAAATATTCCAGATTTTCGGACGATTAAATAATAAAAAGAATGCCAAAGGTAATGGGCTGGGGCTTATTATCACCAAAAGAATAGTCGAGAAACATGGCGGAGAAATTTGGGTTGAATCTGCCAGGGGGAAGGGGAGTACATTCTATTTCACACTGCCAAGAAAGGCGCATAACTGAGTTCACTGAAATTTCGTTGAAGTTTTGTCATTTTGATTCTGTTGATTTAATACAATTTCCCCTTGCGAAGGTTTTTGATTTACTATATATTGTAGCTTGCTAATTATTATTATCAACATATAGTAGCTTGATTAAGCCAAAACCTTCGCAAGGGTATTTTTTTAACAAAGTCATTTATTGAGGTCATTTTTGGGGGGAGCATTTAAATTGCATTTCTGTAAAATATGCAAGTAAAAATTTGCAATAATTTACAATAAATTAAATTTCAGTTGACTTTTTACGAAATAATTTTTATATTAACCACGATTAAAAAAAATCAAAAACATTATGGCGGCAGCCCTATTTCTCATCCCGGTCCGGGCATACGTCTTAATCCAGGTATTCTCGCTGGCATAATTGTTCCACAATAAAATGATCTGACCGACATATAATGACCAAATCGACTCTTCTCGAAAGATTTTTAAAAAAGGAGCAAGCAGATGAGTCAAGTTGATAACAATCCTCAAATCAAACCGAAACCAAAACTGCTTGATCAAGTCCGCAATGTACTTCGTGCGAAATATTACAAGCTAAACACTGAAAAATCTTATCTATACTTGTTCAGGGAGTATATCCTTCCCGATAAATCGGGATTTTCAACTTTCACAACAAACGTCATCCAATTGAAATGCGAGAAGACAATTTAAAATTTAAACCAGATACTCCGCAAACAAAATTATACCGCAAAGCACAGGAGATTGAAGAAAAGAGTTATCAGTTCTATTTAGAGAAGGGCGATACTGTTGAAATCGAATCACAGAAGAAAATATTTTTAAAATTAGCAGCAGAAGAAAAAAAGCACATGTTCCTGATGGAAAATATAGTTGATTTTGTTTCACGACCAGAGACATGGATTGAAAATGCTGAATTTAATCATTTGGATGATTATTAGAAATACAAACTATTACTACTTAGTCAGATTATTTTTAATGATTAAAATAAGCCTGTCATTTCGACGAGCGAAGCGAGGAGAAATCTGTATAACGCACATAAGTTGATATTTACCGCAATTTGATGGGCTAACAGATTCCTCCCTTCGGTCGGAATGACATTTGTTATATTAATCTGACTAAGTAGAGCTATAATGTACTGTTATTTTGTCAGCTAACAATGTGCTTAAAATTATAATGACTTTTTAATCTGAATAACTATATTTTAGGAACAAAATGATATCAATTAAAAGCCTTAGTGGTGTAACTATTCAAATAATTTACGATGCCTTCGCAAACGCTTTTTCTGATTATGTTGAACCTTTCAACTTATCATACGAACAACTCAAATATATGATAGAACGAAGAGGATTTAATTTGGATTTGTCTTTCGGGGCATTTAATAAAGATCAACTTGTGGGTTTTACCTTAAACGGGATAGGCGACTGGAACGGCAAACTTACTGCCTACGATACTGGAACTGGAATTATTAAAGAATTTCGCAAAAAAGGTGTTGCAACAAAACTTTTTAATGAATCATTACCAGTCCTTCGTGAAAACAACATCTCTCAATATTTATTAGAAGTAATTCGTACAAATACGTCTGCACATGAACTCTACAAAAAAGCTGGATTTGATGTGACACGAGAATTTGATTACTATATTTCAACCAAAGATAAAATATCGATTAATAAAAATAAACTGAACAAAGATTTCTCAATAAAAGAAATTAAAACTCCAAACTGGGAGTTATTTATAACATTCTGGGATTTTATTCCCTCTTGGCAAAATTCGATTGATTCGATAAATCGGAAATTAGAATATTTTATAATTTTGGAAATATTTGATAAAGATAGTGTTGTTGGATATGGCATTATAGAAAAAGAAACAGGTGATATCCCCCAAATGAGTATTAATAAAAAATACAGGCGAAACGGATTAGCAACAACTTTATTTTATCATCTAATTCAATATTCAGAAAAAGATGAAATAAAGATCATAAATATACCTAATACTTTTTACCCATTCAAGAAATTTGCAACGAGCATTAATCTTACCGCTGGATTAGGTCAATATGAAATGTTACTGAAACTGTAAAAACAATTGTTCTAGGTTTGATAGTTTCAAATTAAGTTAATTAAATTAGTGTATAGTAAAATCCATTTGCTGTTGTTGCTTGCTGTGCAAAATGATTGAGGATGCGATTGAACTCATCAGTTGTTAAGAATTGGGGGACTTTCCTTTCTATTTTGGGATACGGGAGTTGGACAGCGATATTATGCGGGATCAGATTTTGTAATTTGAGGTAGTGGAAGAACTGTCGCAGGCTCCAGACGCGGGCTTTTTTGACATAGACCGAAGGTTTCTTGTAGTCAGCCACGAACTGAGTGAGCCGTTGATAGTTAATTTGCTTTAGAGTTGAGATCGCCTGAGATTGGATGAACTGGTTAAATTCATTCAAGCGAAAAGTGAGTGATTCAATGGAACGTTCGGAGAAATTTGAGTTCTTGCAATATTGTAAGAAATTGGTTATATTAATATGAAGCATAAGGTTACCTCTCAAATTAAATTTAATAATAGTCCAATTAAATATAATTATGGTTTCCTTATGCTTCAATATTATTTTTCAAATTACATCGAAAAAAACAGAAAAAACTCGAACCTTTAAACCAGATCTAATTGCGCATAACTCTAACTGCGGGGTTTATGGGTTAGCTATCGTTTATAAATAACAAACTGGTTTATAGTTAAGCTATCGCTGAGATTTTTCTTGATAAAGAAATCGAGTTTCTTATTAAATCAATTGAAGAATGTTTAAAACATTCTCGCAAAGTATCACTCGCATTAATTTTGAGTACATTTTATATTATAATTTGGAGGAAAAATGTCATTATTAAAAAGACTATTTGGCCCACCCGACATAGAATACTTAAAACTTAAAAATAATTCGAAAGGAATGATAAGGGCATTATCCTATAAGAAAGATTTGGACATTGTAAAAAAAGCTGTAAAAGAACTCGGTCTTATGAGATCAATGGATGCAGCTCAACCGATTATGGCTCTACTCAAAGAAAATAATGAAGAATTACAGAAAATCGCTATAGAGTCATTGGGATTAATTGGAAATCCTGACGCAGTAAGATCACTTACATCGCTATTAGATAAAAACTCAAGTCATTTTAAAGAGATTGTTTTTGATGCATTAATAAATATTGGAAATCCGGGTGTGAAATCTCTTATCTCCATTTTAAAAGTTAAAGAGCTAGAGGTTCAAAATCAGATAATAGAGATATTAATAAAAATTGGATCCAAGCACTCCATTAATTCAATTTTATCAGTATTAACAAAAAACTATCATAGTTCATTAAAAGATACAGTTCCATTAGTCAAAAAAAATCTTGGGAAAGAAATTAATATGAATCACGTTTCTGCTATTTACGGAATATCAACCGGAAAATTGGAATTCTGTTTAGGTTTGGGCAACGATTTTTTACCCATTTCTGAAATATTTCTAAAGTCAGAATCATTATTAAAAAGAGATGTGGTGGAAATTATAAAAATTTTAGGAAAATACGGTTATGTGGAAATCCTTAAAAGTTTATTGGAATATGAAAATAAATCTTTTGCCGAACATGTATTTAAAGAGTTATACAACATTGGAAAAATTGACGAAATTATTCCTTATTTAAGTTGTAACAGTTGGAGTCTGCGAAAAAAAGTGGCTGAAATTCTAAAAGAAAATGAGTGGAAACCTAAAAAAATAGTTGATAAAACAAATTATTTTATAGCTCTGGCAAATATCTCTGAAATTAGAAAGCTTGATCAGAATAAAATTAAAACTGTTCTAATCGAATTCTTAGAGTGCGATATGAAATCTGTGAACCTTGACATTAAAGGAGGAATTGCTAAAATTCTATTACGACCAAACTTTATATCAGACGATTCTATCATTCAATGGGCTAAAAAAGAGGTTGAAATTTACTCAAAAAAGTGTTATGAGAGTCTAATAGAACGTTTTGAATCGAAAGAATCGCGATATGGAAGGAAAATCTTTAGCATTAATGCAGATGACTATTCAGAATTTATTACAGATATAGGCTCATACAAAAGTTCTTCAACCAGTAATCCGGGATTATATGGAACCAGGTTTTTTTATGACACTGATAAAAGCTTAAAAGCTTTGAAGGAATTATGTAAAATAAAAACTGTTGTATCTTCAAATTTGTTACATCATATCAGTAAAATGGCAGATACTGAAGTTGTGAGCGAAACATTCGAGGTGGAATATGATCAAGATCATCCAAGCGGAATGGGTGAAAATACGAAAATACTCTCTTTTTCAGATCACCGTAGTCTTGCAAAAAAAGAACTTAAAAAAAGAAATAATCCAGAGTATGATTATTCTGTTTACAAACTTGAAAATTGTTGGCAAATTATTAAATAAAAATCCAATTCTGTAATTGAAGAATTAAAGTAAATTTAAGAATAGTATATAGAGGGATCAAGTATAAAAGACATAATGGTGAATAATGCATGATAATATTTTTATCATACTAGTATCTCTACTCATCTTTCACTACCTGTTGAGATGTATAAATCAATTCCTAATGGTTGCCTCTGGATAATCCCAAATGGTTATTATTAACCAAATGGTGGAGAAAATAGTGATATATTTAAACTAAAAGCTCTGGAATTTTTAAAATCAAAAGAGTAACCTTGTTTATATGTTTAATATATTAAGTTAAATAGCTAACCAAGTTTTCCAACTGACTTGCTAATCGTGGTGGTTCTTTGAAGTTCGGAGCAGTAAATCAAGTTTATTTTTAGTATCAAATTTTGTGCATTAATGTCGCAGGCAGTTGAAAACAAAGTCGTTATCCATGTAGACTTTTAAAGAAAAGCGGAGGATTATAAGATGTTCATAAGAATTAAATCCTCTCTATTAGTATCCTAATTCATCTTTACAATAACATATAATTAGGCTTATTGGGTGGTGTTAACTTCAATTGCTGCAAACTGTGTCCTGTGGATATTGGTATCGCTGTTAACAAAACCCGATCCTGAAAAAAAG